>CAZLGN010000005.1:0-27353 GCA_964558865.1 uncultured Methylomagnum sp. | reverse complement strand
GCAGTTTGCCATGCGAAAGTAGAGAATTGCCAAGCTCTTATTTTTACGATTAAGCCCAAAATCTATTGATTTTGGGCTTTTTTGTTTGTTTCATGACAACAGCAGAAAAACAGGTGAAAACGAATGAAAAAAAGAATTCCCCCAAGCCCCATAAAAAAAACATCAACATTTATCGCACCAACACAAGAAGAAATTAACACTCTTGCGGCTTTATACAATCAACGTCAATTTTTCGAAGCTGAAGTTGGCGCACGCAATTTAATTGCGCGTTTTCCTAAACACGGTTTTGGCTACAAAGTTTTAGGTGCAGTTTTACAAGCGATTGGAAAAATTAACGAATCGCTGGAAATTAAACAAATCGCTGCCGATTTATCGCCTAATGATGCTGAAGCATGGAGCAACTTAGGCAATACTTATCAAGAACAAAATCGTCTCGAAGAAGCTGAAAAATGCTTGCGTCAAGCAATCAAAATTTCACCAAATTTCGCTGTCGCTTATAACAATTTAGGCATTACGTTGGAAAAATTAAAACGTCTAAATGAAGCAGAATTGAGTTATCAAAAAGCCATTGCTTTACGTCCCGATTATGCCGAGGCGCACTACAATTACGCCATTACGTTACAAAAATTAGAACGTTTCGCTGTCGCAGAAAAACATTATCGTCAAGCCATTTCACTCACTCCAAGTCACGCTAAAGCACATAGCAATTTAGGATTAGTGTTAAAACATCAATCGCAATTTGCTGAATCCGAACAGCATTTTTTAACCGCCTTGCAATTCGATTCCCAATTTATCGACGCGCATTATAACTACGGTTTATTGTTGATGTTACTTGGGCGTTTGAAGGAAGGTTGGGCGCAATATCAATGGTTTTATCATCCACAAAATACCAATCCAAGCAAACCTAATCAGCCAAATTTAACCGTCCAACAATGGAATGGCGAACCACTTCAAGGCAAAACTATTTTGATTCATTCCGAACAAGGTTTTGGCGATTTGATTCAGTTCGTTCGCTATGCCGAACATTTGAAAGCAATAGGGGCAACCGTTTGGGTATTGGTCACGAAACCATTGGTGGAATTATTTAAAACGATTTCGTGGATTGATCGTGTATTGGATAACGGCGAACAACATCAAACCGTTTATGATTTTTGGGTATTTCCATTAGCGTTACCGTATTGGTTTCAAACGATATTAGAAACTGTGCCGTTGAATCTACCTTATTTGTCTGTAGATGAAACAAAATCTGTTTGGTGGAAAAACTGGCTTAATTCACATATTCCAACCGAAAATAAACGTGTCGGACTAGTTTGGGCAGGGAATCCTGTGCATTCAAATGATGCTAATCGTTCAATTGAATTTGCCGAATTATCTGCATTCGCAGGTATTCAAAATGTAACATTTGTCAGTTTGCAACTCGGTGAAAAAGCACAACGTGAATTAGAAAATTGTCCAGATGGCGTAACCATTTTAGATGCCGCGCCATTTATCAGCGATTTCACTGATACCGCCGCTTTATTGAGCGCGTTGGATTTGTTGATTACGGTTGATTCTGCCCCCGCACATTTAGCGGGTGCATTGAATTTACCCGTTTGGACGTTAATTACAAAAGTTCCTGATTGGCGTTGGCTATTAGAGCGTGACGATTCCGTTTGGTACAAAAGCACGCGCTTATTTCGTCAGACTGAAGTGGGCAATTGGGCGACCGTGTTGCACGATGTCAAAGTAGCGTTAGAACAGCGTGATGAAAAATAATTTCGTTCAATGGTTTCGAGCCTCATCGCCTTATATTCAGGCGCATCGAAATAAAACGTTCGTCATCAATTTTGGTGGCGAAGCGTTGCAAGATGATTCTTTTCAAAATCTTATTCACGATTTTGCATTACTCAGCAGTTTAGGTATTCGGCTCGTTTTAGTTCACGGTATTCGTCCGCAAATTGATATTCACTTAAAAAAACTTAACCATCCCGCTCGTTTTCATAATCGCTTACGCATTACGGATGACGTGGCGTTGCAATGCGTAAAAGAAGCAGCAGGTTTGGTGCGTGTTGAAATCGAAGCGTTACTTTCAATGGGTTTAGCGAATTCACCTATGGCAAATGCCGAACTCAACGTTGCATCGGGTAATTTTGTTGTCGCTAAACCCATTGGCATAATTGATGGTGTTGATTATGCGAATACGGGTGAAGTTCGACGAATTAACAGCGCGGCAATTCAAGCACAACTCGAACAAAATAATTTAGTTTTAATTTCACCCATTGGTTATTCACCCAGTGGCGATGTCTTTAATTTGTCGGCGGAAAGCATTGCAACATCTGTAGCGATTGCTTTGAATGCCGCAAAACTGATTTTTCTAACCGAAGAGAGCTGCACTGATTTAAGCGGAAATTTAATTGCTCAATTAACAACCGAAGAATTGAAACAAAATCCCCTTTTAAATTTGCCATTACAAGCGGCAATTGAAAGTTGTGATGCGGGAATTTCGCGGGTTCATTTATTAAATCGTCATATTGATGGTGCGTTATTACTAGAACTTTTCACACATGATGGCGTTGGAACGTTAATCAGTTCCGCGCCTTATGAAATTTGCCGTTCTGCGACATTGAATGACATTGGCGGCATTTTAGAATTGATAAAACCACTCGAACAACAAGGCATTTTGGCAAAACGTTCGCGCGAGAAAATCGAAATGGAAATCGCTGACTATATTGTTATTGAACGAGATGGTTTGATTATTGGTTGCGCTGCATTACACATTGAAAATGAATGTGCGGTGCTTGCTTGTCTTGCTGTTCATGCCGATTATCGTGGTGGCGCACGCGGACAACGCTTATTTTCCAAAGCCTTAACATTGGCAAAAACGCGCCAAATAAAAACCGTATTTGTATTATCTACACAAACGGCGCAATGGTTTGTCGAACGTGGTTTTGAATGTTGTCAATTGAAAAATCTGCCTAATTCGCTGCAAACACTCTACAATCCGCAACGAAATTCTAAAATCCTTTTTAAAACTATCACGCCATGAAATTACCTTGTTTATCGCTGTTACAACTTTCTGATTTACACGTTTTGCCATCACCAGAAAACACATTACTCGGCGTTAAAACAGAGTCCTATTTTCATGCTGTTTTGGCTCACGCTTTTGAACAGCGAACAAATTACGATTTGCTTTTGTTGACGGGGGATTTAGCACAATCGCCTTGTTCAGCGAGTTATGAAAGAATTTTGCACAAGCTGGAAAACTATAATTTACCGACTTTGTGTTTAGCGGGTAATCATGATGATTATTCGTTGATGCAAAACGTATTAAACACGTCGCAAGTAAGTTGTCGCAAACAAACGTGTTTTGAAAAATGGCAAATTATTTTACTCAACAGCCAAGTTTCAAAAAGTGCGGAGGGATATTTAGAGCAAACCGAATTGGATTTTTTAGAAAAATGTTTGGCAAATCGAAAGGATTTATTTGCACTTATTGCCGTGCATCATCATTGTTTGCCAACAAATAGCGCGTGGTTAGACATAATGCAAATTGAAAACAGCGAAGCATTTTTAGAAATTGTGGCGCGTTATTCAAATGCTCGCGTGATTACAACAGGGCATATCCATCAAGAAATGAACAAAAAATTTGGCGAAGTTTCTGTATTAGGTACGCCGTCAACGTGTTTTCAATTTGCTTTAAATAGTGGTACGGCATTCAAAGTTGATAACACGCCACCAGGTTATCGAATAGTTGATTTGTACAACGATGGTAGCGTAACAACAGCGGTAAAGCGGATAGAGTCTACGATGGAAGAATTGGAACTGGTTTCTAACGGTTATTAAACTTCACCAAGCAGAGCATCTAATTTTCCCGCTTTATTCAAAGTATTCAAATCGTCAAATCCACCGACGTGAAAATTACCAATGTAAATTTGTGGCACTGTTCGACGTTTAGTTTTTTGCATCATTTCTTCACGCATTCCCGCTTGTTCATCAACATTGATTTCTGTATAAGGCGCATTTTTGCTATCAAGCAACCGTTTCGCCATGACACAATAACCGCAACGATGCGCGGTATAAATTAGGATTTTTTTCATATTGAAATTTTTGTATATAACGGATTCTGTAAATCAGATTGCAGACAACTGCGAATCCGATTTACAAAAATTGAAGTTAAAAAAGTGGAAACGCCATTTATACCGACGGCGCATCGGTAATTGTAATAACTCCCGTTATTGCAACAGGAACGGGATCGTAGTCTCCATTTTTATTCATAGAAAGCAACGATAAAGCAAAGGTTTCAGGGTTTTCGGGAACAAAATCATTGACCGCTGTTAACGTGAAAGTCCCCGTCGTTTTACCCGCCAAAATTTTCAACGAGCCACTCCGGTTAATGTCACTAGTAGTAAGGTTTGAATCATTCACTGTGTCAGATTTTGTCCAAATTAATGTCGTATCAGAAATAGCGGGTGAAGCCTTTGTAACAGTAAAAACCAACGATTTCCCTTCGACAATAGTCTGATTAGCATCGGGTTTAATCGTAAAAGTTGGAATCGCCGAATGGTTAATAACGGAGACGGCACTAAATTTTCCCGCATCATTCCCCAGAAAATCTTGAATTGCAGCATTTGTTTTTAATGCACTTACTGCGGGCGCATTATAAGAAACCGTTGCTATGTCCTTATTAGTGATATTTTTTGCAAGCGATAAAATAACAGTTGAATTGTCTACAGTAACAGCCGTTGGCGAAATTGCTTTTGCACCGTTAATGGAAATACTCAATGTACTTGCATCAGCCGATTTTATGTTCAATGCCTCATCAAACGTTAAAACAATCGCCTTACCGTCTTCTCTTACTTCAGAACTTAAAAGTATGGGCGATGTTGAATCAGGCGGAATACTGGAATTGTTTGTCGCCGATTTATTGACCAATGCGGCGGAATCATTTCCCCCCTCGTCTTGAATTGCGGCGTTATATGCCAACGAGTCATCGATAGTCACGTTATAGTTCAGTGTTACGATTTTTTGATCGTATGTCAGTGGCTTATTCAGCGTTAGCGTAACGGTATTGTCTGCAATATCAACAGCTGTAACAGCTGCAGTGATTAAATCGTTTGCCATTACACCAGCTTTAACGGTATATGCAGTGACTTCAGGTTTAATCGCCGATAACTTTTCATCATATTTTAAAATGATGTTTGTACCATTTGTCGAAACTTCAGCCGTTAAAAATGCAGGAGCTTGTGAATCAGTGGCGGAACGGTTGATTGCACCGATCGAAAATGATTCCGAATCATTTCCAGCTAAATCTTGAACAGCAAAATTTGTGTTTTCTGAATTAAGCGTTATCGGTGCCATGTAGTCCACTACAATATGTTGATTTGCACTAATGACTTTTTCAGGTGTTAAAACAAGCGAGTTATCACCAACCTCAATGTTTGATACAGCCATTTTTACACCTTCAACTCGAATTCCAAACATACTTGGCGTAGCCGATGTTTTACTTAAGGCTTCGTCAAAAGTTAATGTAATCGCTTTGCCATTTTCACTCACATCAGCACTTGGATATACCGTAGGAGGTCTCAAATCAACAGTTGGATCGATTGAAGGAGGAAAGGGACTTATCGCTGTCGCGGCATCTACAGGAATGAGAGTGGAAGCACTATTTGAACTAACGACTGTGCCGCCAACCGTGATACCCACTGAAATTTTGGTAACTGTTGGGAAATTTGAATCAATTGTGGAGGCAGGAACCTCAATGGAAATCGGAGTAAATTTAGCGTCAAACGTCCCCGCTGCACCACCATTTGCAAAAGTGAGTTGTGTGCCATTTTCATCGTCTTGCAAACCCATTCTACTGACCAAGCCAGTGTTGTCATAAATTTCTAATCGATTGCCTACCTGTTTGAATTTGTAATCAGAAATTGGATTACTGAATTGAACTGTCTCGATATTCGCATCCAAAACTACCCGTTTTGCCGTGCCGTCTATAACGATCGACTGATACTCTTTTGCACCAAAAACAGTGGTGTCACTGTTAGTGACTTTATGGCGAATGTCTGTCGATTTTAAAAATACTTTTGTCATGTTAAAAATTCCAAATAAAAATTGTCGAATCTCATCGATTAAGCAATCGAACCAGCACCAAACTCAGTTTTAAACGAGTTAATTCCGTACAACGCGGCATCATTTGTTAACCCCGTTAATCTAATCGTCACGTTGTAATCATTCGCTGCCCATTGCACATCAACCAGACCGTCGGTGAAATCGTCATTGATTATTGTTGGCTCAGAATCGTTTAGAAAATCAAGCACATCGCCGTTTCCAAAACTCGTGATTTCGTAGTTATAATCCGACGTGGTTGAGATAAAATAAAACCGTACGTCAGCTTCGGCGGCATCACTTATTCCGTAATTTGTTAGAATTTTTGCATCGCCGATGCTGGGTTTTGACATGGCATCACCAATCATTAAAGGAAGTTCGTTAAATCCAGGATCACTTTCATTCGACGCAAGGTCTTTTTGAACGGCTCGTATTCTGCCAGCGAGATAAATTCCATTTTCCAACACAATCATTCCATCTTTTCCATCAATGAAAGAATTGCTACCATCAATACTAAATTTCCAAATTGAACCTGCCTCTAAATCCGTCACGACTATTGTGCCATCTGTACTAATACCGTCGTTTGCCGAATCACCATTGTCATTTTTCAATGTTAAAACAGGTGCTACAGGCGCAATATCATCTTTTACAGTAATATCTTTAGATGTAGCAGAATTGCTAGTATTCCCCGAATCATCCGTTGCCGTAGCCACGATTGTGGAAATTCCAGAGCCGTAATTTTCTGACGTAAGCGTATAACGCCATAATCCATCAGCATCCGTTTCTGCTATAGCAACAGGCGAACCATTCACTTCGGATCGATTCATAAAAGTCAGTGCGATAGTGGAATTTGCTTCAGCAGTGCCAGTAATTTCAACACCATTTGCTTGTTCTTCTAATGAAATATCGTTATCGTCGGAAACAGCATCAATCGTCGGTGCATCAGGGGCGCGAGTGTCTTTAAGCGTAACCGTTTTAGATGCAGGTTCGCTAGGATGTCCTACCTCATCTTCTGCTGTTGCAGTAATTATCATTGACCGCCCGCCATAGTTTTCAAGTTGAAGCAAATAACTCCATTCGCCTGCGTCATTTGTAGCAAATTTATCTGGCGAAAAAGACTCCGCTGGCGGCGAAGAATCATTTGTGAAAGTAAGCGCGATAATTGAACCAACTTGAGCAGTACCGCTAATCTCAACGTCGTTTTCTTGTTCATCTGAATCTATCACATCATCGACTGCCACCGTCGCTAATACGGGAGCGGTAAGTTGAATCGCAACAAGTTTAGAGGCAGATTCGCTAATATGTTTTACCGTGTCAGTAGCTGTCGCAATGATTTCTGAAATACCAGAGCCGTAATTATCTGACGTGAGTGAATAATTCCACGATCCCGAATCATCCGCAGAAATAACGGCGGTCTCACCATTAACATCCGCGCCATTCATAAAAGTAAGCGTAATAATTGATTGAGCATCAGCAGTGCCACTAATTACAACGCCATCGGTGCGTTCCTTTGAACTAATTACATCGTCACTCGCTACAACATTAAACACTGGAGCGGCGGGTAAAACTTCGTTCACAGTAACTTGACTAACAACCGATAGATCTTTGCCTGTTGATAATGAAACGTTAGGGTCATCTAATTTGATACTTAAACTATCACCTTCATTCCCATTATCTAAACTAGAATCGTTGATAAAAGTAAGCGTGATGGTGGCTTTGTTATCCGCGCCGACAGTGAAAATAGGTGTCGGCAACCCACCTACTACATCATCATTTGAAATAGTGCCGTCGAAACTGAATCCGATTTCATTGCCTTCTATAGCATTCGGAGCATCCAGCGTGAATGTAACCGAATCCCCTTCTTTCACGACTTCTTTATCAACCGTTAAGGTATTTTGTTTGACGTTTAAAGCTCTATCAGCAAATTTCAAAAACTCAACATTAGTTAAAATATCCGTGCCTTCAACGCCTTCGTTATCAGTGACGGAAACTTCTCCCAGCTCATTCGGCTCACTAATTGTGTAATCACTTTGTTCTTTACTAAAAACAACGGTGTCTTTACCAATACCGCCGTCGATAATGTCATCGCCTTCGCCACCTTCTAACGTATCGTTACCGCCGCCACCACTCAATGTGTCATTGCCTTCTCGACCTTTAAAATCATTATTCACATTGCCTGTGTTGATTTCTTGAATCAAATTTGCCAAGTTATTACCGGTTCCTGCGATTGCTTTGCCAGATAACGTTAAATTTTCAACGTTATCAGATGCGGTTAAATCAAAAGTAACGCTACTCTGAACAAAATCTAATTCGCCATCATTTGCTGTTTCATCAGCAATTACGTCCTTTAGGTTATCGATAATGTAAGTATCTGAACCTTTTCCCCCAATTAGCGAGTCGGCACCTTTGCCACCATTTAACGTGTCGTTACCATTTCCACCCTCAAGAGTATCGTTACCGTCTCCGCCATTGATAGAATTATTCGCATCGTTCCCCGTTATTTTATTGTTAAGTTTATTACCCGTTCCCGTTGTTGCTGTCTTAGCAAATTTTAAAATTTCAACATTTTCAGCAAGCGTATAAACTGACAAAGCGGTTTCAACGGTGTCACTAATTCCAGGTTTTGCATTATTGGCAGTCGTAACTAATTCGATAATCTTATCGCCCGCGTTATCAATAAAATAGTAATCGTTACCTTCGCCACCAGTCATTTTGTCTGTACCTGTGCCACCATCTAAGGTGTCGTTGCCAGTACCGCCATCGATAATATCGTTATCGTTACCACCGTATAATTTGTCGTTACCACTACCACCACTTAACGTGTCGCTGCCCTCGCCACCAAGCAACGTATCACTACCATCACCACCCAGCAACGAATCATTACCAGTACCGCCATCAATAGAATCATTCCCGCCTACACCGTCTAAAGTATCTGCACCTGCGAGACCGCTCATTGAGTCATTACCGCCTCCGCCCTTTTTTGTGTTGTTTTTTACGTCACCCTTGTATGTGACGGGTGTTATTACTGCCATTTTTAAATCCTCGTTTTCTCTTGTGTGTAAAAATAATTGTGTTCGATTATAGATTCATTTTATGTCAGTTTCACGGTTAAATTGACCAATTCAACCTTATTGAAATCCTAAAAAAAATGCGGATTTTATGTTACTCAAGATAATCAAGATAATGCACGCAAATCTTCATGTAATTATTGAGAATAGCAAAATGTAAAAAAGTTAAGCACAACGAATGTAGAACAAAATCGTTGAATTTTCACCCTAAAATCCTTATCCTTTGCCTTGTTCAAATTTAGATTGAATGCTTTAAAAATAAGAAAAACAGCCTTTTAACACCCTTGGGGATATTATGAAAAAATTAGTTTTAGCTTTATCAACGGTTGCGGTAATCGGTTTAAGTGGTTCAGTTTTCGCTGACGAAAAATTAGAAATCGGCGCAAAAATTTATGAACGTTCATTTGGACGTGGTTGCGGCACTTGCCACGACATCGCATCAAACCCACAATTGTTCGATTTAGTAAAATCAGGCAAATTGTCACGCGCGAGCTTCGAACAAACATTGAAAGACGGCAAAGGCGGAATGCCGAAAGCTATCGCGGCAATTATGGAAGTCGGTCCTGTTAAAAAAGCGGGTTACGGCGAAGATCAAGCTGTTGACGCATTATTTGCTTACTTAGGTAGCAAATAATCAAATATAACGGATTTCGTTTTGTTTGAAAAAAACGACCGCGCTAGTTTTATACTGGCGCGGTTTTTTTTGCCAATTTTTCGCTCTAAAAACTGCTAAACTAGCCGTGTCGCCACTTTTCAATCATTCGTAATGAACGCACTCTCAATTCAAAATCTTCGTAAAACTTATCAAAATGGCTTTGAAGCTCTAAAAGGCATCGATTTAGAAGTCAAACAAGGCGATTTCTTCGCCTTACTCGGCGCAAATGGTGCAGGTAAATCCACCGCTATCGGTATTATTAGCTCACTCGTTAATGCAACCAGTGGTTCAGTAAAAATTTTTGGTCACGATGTTAAAAAACAACGTGATTTAGCCAAAAGTTGTTTAGGTTTAGTGCCGCAAGAAATCAATTTTAATCAATTCGATTCCGCTAAAAATATCGTTTTGAATCAGGCGGGTTACTACGGAATGCCGCGAAAATTAGCGGCACAACGCATGGAAACGTGTTTAAAACAGGTCGATTTATGGGATAAACGCGACACAATGTCTCGTCGTTTATCGGGGGGCATGAAACGTCGCGTAATGATTGCCCGCGCAATGGTTCACGCGCCAAAATTATTGATTCTCGATGAACCCACCGCAGGCGTAGATATTGAAATTCGCCGTTCAATGTGGGAAATGATGAAAGAAGTGAACGCGCAAGGCACCACGATTATTTTAACGACCCATTATTTGGAAGAAGCCGAAAGTTTGTGTCGCAATATCGCCATTATCGACAGCGGTAAAATCGTCGAACATTCCGATATGGCAAGTTTGTTGACACGCTTACACATTGATTATTTCATTTTAGATTTGGCGCACCCCATAAAAAATCCAATTTTAAATGGCTATAAAGTCAATCAAATCAGTGACAAAGTGTTAGAAGTTGGCGTACCGAAAGAACGCAATTTAAATGATTTATTCGCTCAACTCAGTGCCGCAAATATCCAAGTCGTTAGCATGAAAAACAAAAGCAACCGTTTAGAACAGTTATTCATCGGTTTAATCGATAACAAAAACGCGAGGGAATTATGAGCGTATTGATTGCGTTTAATACGATTGTACGAAAAGAAATTTATCGTTTCATTCGCATTTGGCCTCAAACTTTATTGCCGCCTGCGATTACAACGGCATTGTATTTTTTGATTTTCGGCAAATTGATTGGCGATCGAATTGGAACAATTCATGGTGTGGGTTATATGGATTACATTGTGCCAGGCATTATTTTGATGTCGGTCATCACACATTCTTACGCCAACGTGGTATCGTCGTTTTATTCGACAAAATTTCAACACAACATCGAAGAATTACTTGTCGCACCTGTGCCAAATTGGGTGATTTTAGCGGGTTACATTAGCGGCGGAATTTTACGCGGTGTGTTGGTCGGTGCAGTAGTCGCAACTATTTCAGTCTTTTTCGCACCACTGACTATTCAAGATCCATTGATGGCAATTGCAGTAACGCTTTTAACCGCAACGCTTTTTTCTTTAGCGGGTTTTATTAACGCCATTCTGGCAGAAAGTTTTGATGATATTTCGATTATTCCGAATTTTGTTTTAACGCCGTTGAGTTATTTGGGCGGCGTGTTTTATTCAGTCGATATGCTGCCAATGATTTGGCAACACATTTCGCTCGGCAATCCCATTTTATATATGGTTAATGCGTTTCGTTTTAGTGTGATTGGTGTTTCAGATGTTGATGTTTCACTGGCATTTTTAATGACGGGCGGATTTATTGTGTTATTGACAGTATTTTCATTGGTGTTTTTGCATCGTGGCACAGGCATTAAAACCTAAACAGGCGAATTTACTTACGCAGAATTCGCCTGCAGCCATACATTTTGTTATTCGCAGGTTGTTTTACTGAAGTTGTAGACGCACTCTTTTTCCATCGGCAATTGCCGCCGATATTTCATCCTTAATTTTTGTCAAATACTGATCTACGTCTTCTTCCGTTTCAAGGTAGATTTTGCCATCAGGTTTGATATTGACAATTTTTACAGGTTTTTTTGGCGGTAGATCGGATTGATACACAAAGGGTTTGGAATCTTTTTTGGTGCCAAAAAAACTTGAGCGTGATTCAGAAGAATTATTGCTCTGACCTTCTTTACTGGCAGTAGAACCTAAACATTCAGGCGGAATTGAAACGTTACTTTCGCATGATTGATTTGTCATAGACGCACGGACACAGCCCCAATACTGTTCTTTTATGTCTGCACAATAATCCGCCTGCGAAGGCATTGGCAAGCCTGCTAAAGACAGCAAACCTAACATCAGTGCTATATTTTTTTTCATACTATTTTTCCTAAATAAATCAAGAAATCAAACTCGCCAATTGATACAACGGTGGCAAAATCAGCATTTCAGCGAGTTGCAAACCCAAAATCGCGATAATGACAGACAAATCCAAACCGCCAAAATTGGGCAACATATTTCGGCAAATCCGCAACATTGGTTCGGTCAAATTATAAAGCAACATCGAAAAATCGTTATAAGAACCTTGTTGAAACCAACTCAACAACGCGCGGGCAAAAATGGCGTAAAACATCACGTTCAACAGCAACGCAATCAATTGTGCAAATGCCGTCAAAATCAAACCGCCAATACTAAACGACGCGCCTTGTAAAATTTCCATACTGCCCGTGATCAACAATTGTAATCCCATCATTAGCACCAGCGACGCGGTGTCGATATTGCCAATGGCGGGAATCAATCGGCGCAGAATTTTCAACGGTGGCTGAGTGAGCGTAATCAGAAATTTTGAAATTGGATTTCGAAAATCTGCCCGAACCCATTGCAATAAAAATCGCAGCATCACCGCGCCAATGTATAACGAAAAAACCGTATTCAAAATCAGTTCAATCGGATTGGTAAAATAATTTGCGCCCATTTTTTTAAGCCTCTTGTTTTGAAAGTTCGATTGAACGGTCACGCGCGGCGTTTAGAGCTTTGGCGACTAATTCCACAAATCCACCTGCTTGGAAAGTTTCAATGGCTTTTTGTGTCGTACCATTTGGTGAAGTCACCCGACGGCGCAAATTCTCAGGAGATTCCGCAGATTCAAGCGCGATTTTCGCGGCTCCTAACGCGGTTTGTTGTACGAGTAATTGTGCGATATTCGCATGCAACCCCATTTCTAATGCCGCTTTTTCCATTGCTTCCATCAGCAAAAAATAATACGCAGGGCCACTTCCAGAAACAGCCGTCACCGCATCGAGTTCGCCTTCTGTTTCAACCCAAAGCGCGATGCCTACCGAACGCAAAATGTTTTCCGCTAAATCACTTTGTTCGTCGGTAACATTTGAATTCGCGTGCAAACCTGTTGCGCCTGTTAAAACTAACGCGGGCGTATTCGGCATACACCGCACAATTGCAGTTTCTTCGCCTAGCCACGCACTTAAACTCGCTTGTGAAATTCCCGCTGCAATCGAAACGACGAGGGATTTTTTTGCAGTAATTGAAGCCGCTAAGGCTTGCGCGACCGTTTTCAAAACTTGTGGCTTGACAGCCAGCACAATCACATCGACGGCTTCAGCGACAGCCAAATTATCTAACGAAGTATTGATATTGTGTGCGAGAGCTAACTGCGAAAGCGTGTCGGCGTTGGTATCAGAAACCCAAAGTTGTTGCGCGGGATGACCGCTAGCAATCAAGCCACTAAGCAAACTCGCCGCCATATTACCGCCGCCGATAAATCCAATTTTTTGTGTGTTCATAAATTTTTCTCTGTTTGAATCAATAAAATTTGTAAGTCTGCGACATTCGTTCCCGTCGCACCCGTCATCAATAAATCGTCCGCACTTTTTAAGGCGTGGTAAGAATCGTTATTTTCGAGTAATTCTTGGGGATTTACGCCTGCATTTTTCATGCGTTCGAGCGTTTGATTATCTACAATTCCACCCGCCGCAGAACTTACGCCGTCGATGCCATCTGTGCCACCGCTTAAAAATGTCCATTCACCAGTCAAATCGTGTTTTTCAGCGGCTATCGCAAAGGCTAATGCCATTTCTTGATTACGTCCGCCTTTTCCATTGCCTTGTAAAGTAACGGTTGTTTCACCGCCCGTTATGAAAGCGATTTTTTTGTTTTCAAGGCGTTGCTTTTGAACATTTAAAACAAACTTTTCTGCCACCTCACGCGCTTCACCACATAACGGATAATCGTAGCGAATCACGTCATAATCCAACGATTGCGCGGTTTTCACAGCCGCTTCAACGCTCATCAAATTACTGCCGATTAACGTATTAGTGACATTTTCAAGCCATTTGGGTGTTTCAAAAATCGCCTGTTCTAAATGATTTCGTACCGATTGTGGCGCGTCATTCCAAACATTTTTGGCTTTCAAAATCGCCACCGCTTCGACAAAAGTCGATTCATAGACAACCGTTGCGCCGCTGGCAATAACGCTTAAATCATCACCTAATACGTCCGACAAAATCAGCGCGTGGCAGCTTGCAGGCGCAATTAAATTGGCTAATTGTCCGCCTTTCAATTGGGATAAATGTTTGCGGACACAGTTAATTTCATGAATCGTCGCGCCACACGCTAGCAATAAATTTGTCGTGGCAATTTTTTCGTCGAGCGTAATTTCATCAACAGGATAAGGAATCAACGCTGAACCGCCGCCGCTGATTAACACTAAAACCAATTCGTCAGCGGTGGCATTTTTAGCGATTTGAGCAATCCGTTTTGCGGCTTCAAATCCCGCTAAATCAGGTAATGGATGAGATGCGCCAATGATTTCGACATTTTTTACTTCAACGACGTTTTCATAATTCGTTACGGCAATTGCATTGCCTAATAAATTCGGCGGAATCAATTTTTGTGCGGCGTTTGCCATTGCACACGCGGCTTTTCCAAACGCGATAAGGTGAATTTTTGAAAAATTTTCATTCAAAACAAAATGCTGTTTCACCGCGTCGTAAGGATTTGCGGCAGCAACTCCCGCTTGAAAAATTTGAGTGGCATTTTCGCGTAGCATTTTTAGGTTCATGCCATCGTTTTCGCTAACGCAAAGATATTTTCAGCATCCAAAACGAGCGTATTACTTTCAAATAATTGTGCGATACACGCCCGATGCAACGCGAGTTTCAACGCGCCAAAACCAATTGCACCCCAAACGATTTTACCGTGACAATCAATGCCTTTATCCATTACGCCAATCCCGCCAATTCCTAACGGTGGCGTAGCGTTTGCGTCGGCAAGCATTTCTAATGCCGCGTTATGTTGCCAATGTTCAGGTTTCAACAATTCAACCCCTGTCGCACCTGTTGCAATCACAATGTTGGCATCTTTAATCACTTCGGCACGTTCATCAAAATTTGCGGCGGCTTGGGCGTGAATGTGAACATTGAAACGTTTTTGCATCGCTTCACAGGCTTTTTCAGCGTTCCATAATTGGCGAGAGGCAATCGTTACGTCTGCGCCTTCCAATGCCAACATTGCCGCTGCCCGTTGTCCAACAGGCCCTGTACCAGCGAGAACAACGGCTTTTTTACCCGACAAAACGCCACTCGACGCTAATTTTGCCACACACGCGGCGGCGGTTGTGTTGCTGCCGTTGCTGTCGAGCATCACTGAAACCTGAAAACCAGGGAAAAAGTGTTTTTGCACCGCTTCAAATAAACACGCGCCAGCTGCCATATCACTACCCCCAACAAAAATGGCGGTATTTTTTTTGTCTTTGGGGGCGCGAGTGAAAATAGTGCCATCAACTAACGCCGCGATATTTTCAGGCGTTAAACCGCTATGCCCAATCACATGATCTGCGCCACCGTCATAAGCAACAACGGCATCAAAAGTAGAAGGATGTAAATCAGTATCGAATTGGAACAACAATTTTTTCATAAAAACTCGTCATAAAATAAATTTCAAAGGGGGAATGCGAGGCATTATAACCGATAAAACGTGCTAATCCGTTATGTCCAGCCTGTTTTTAAACGCCTATGAATGATAGGATTGCGCCCAACAAATCCCCGAAGTCACCCGACTTCGTTTTATATTTCACTATTTCAGATAACACAATTACGTTGTTTCAAAGGAAGATAAAAATGAAAGCACCACTTCATATTGCTGTCACAGGCGCAGCAGGACAAATTAGTTATTCACTGCTATTTCGTTTGGCGGCAGGACATTCTTTTGGAAAAGACCAACCGATTGTATTGCATCTGCTTGAAATTCCCGCCGCGATGCCTGCTTTAGAAGGCGTGGTAATGGAATTAAACGATTGTGCGAGTCCGATTGTAAGCGGCATCGAAATGACGGCTGACCCGTTAGTTGCGTTTAAAAATGTGGATTATGCGTTTTTAATCGGCGCACGTCCGCGCACTTTGGGCATGGTGCGAAAAGATTTATTACAAGTCAATGCTGAAATTTTTGCCACGCAAGGCAAAGCCTTAAACGCCGTTGCAAATCGCAATGTCAAAGTTTTAGTCACGGGAAATCCTGCCAACACGAATGCGTTAATTGCGCTGAAAAATGCGCCCGATTTATCGCCCGCCAATTTTTCAGCAATGAGCCGTTTAGACCACAATCGCGCGATTAGTCAGCTAGCCGAAAAGTGCGGCGTTTTAACCACCGACATTAAAAACATGACGGTGTGGGGCAATCATTCCTGCACTCAATATCCCGATTTGCATCATGCCACAGTGCGTGGGCAAGACGCATTGTCTTTGGTGGATGATGCGTGGTTTGTAAATGACTTTATTCCAACTGTTCAACAACGCGGCGAAGCGGTGATTAAAGCACGCGGTCAATCCAGCGCAGGTTCTGCCGCCAATGCCGCATTAGACCAAATGCGCGTTTGGGCGCAAGGCACGCCCGATAACGATTGGGTCAGTATGGGCGTGGTATCCGATGGCAGTTATGGCATTGAAAAAGGTTTGATGTATTCATTCCCCGTCACAGTTGAAGATGGAAAAATCAGCATTGTTCAAAATTTATCGATTAACGATTTTAGCCGTCAACGTTTGCGCGTCACGGAACAGGAACTCAAAGAAGAGCGCGATGCTGTGAAGCATTTGTTTTAAGCACCTCCCCCTGCCTTCGCTTCGCTATGGCTTCCCCCTCCAAAGGGGGAGAAACTATTGAAAGAGTAAAAATAATGAAAAAAATAATTTTAACCAGCGTTATCGCTGCATTCGGAATTTCGCCTGTTTATGCAGCAAAAATCCTTTCACCGTCACTGATTACGCCGCAAAATAATGAAGGCGTTGGCATCAAACAGCCGCTCACGTTCAGTTGGAGTGCGCCAAAAAGTACCGTTGGCATTAAGCAATATCATCTCATCGTTTCCACTAACGACCGTTTTGTGGGCTACGATATGGCAAAAAAGAAATGTATCAAAGCCACGTCTTGTGCGGATTTCATCATCACAAAATCGACAAGTTATCCGATGGCGAAAACGCACGCTTTTTTACAAAAAGAAAATTCGTATTATTGGCAAGTGCAAGCAATGGACAAAAGCGGCAACGTCAGTTTGATTTTTAACGGTACTGAATCCAGCAGTTCTGGTACAGCAAACGTCCGAAAACAAGTCAATATCAGTCACTTTTCCGTCGGGCAAAAATCCGTAGACATTGACGATTACAACGTTGAACCCAAAGAAGCCGCAAACGGCGAAACCTTTACGTTTAGCGTGATATTGACCGACGAATTACCCGACGGGCAAAGCGTTAAAATCAATTACGGCGACGGCTGGCAAGTCATGACGGGCAGCGGGTTAAATTACGATTATCAACACGCTTTCACCGTTGCAAAAAGTATCAAAAACACGCCGATTTCTTTTACCGTCGCAGTGTTTGACGAAAATGACGAGCAACAACAAACCCGTGACGATTCAATAACGATTCTCGCCAATTCTGAACCCGTAAAAATTAACAACGCGCCAACGGTTGAATTTATCAGCGGCGCAGATTCTGTCGTTAAAAATGCCACTTACACGCTGAAATTAAAAGCCAACGACAGCGACGGCAATTTAAACCGCGTCGAAGTGCAATGGGGCGACGGTTCGGCGAATGATTCCAAAGCCGCGACGAATGGCGCGACACTTTCGTTCTCGCACACTTACAAATTTGCGGGCATTCAACCGTTAATTGCCAATGCGTTTGATAACACCGAAGCCACTAGCGACGATTTCACAAAATCCATTAACGTCACCGAACCCGCCGCAACGATTGTGAAAGTTCCAGTTCCCGACGTTTCAACGATTAACATTTCACAAAGTTCTCTCATTCAAGGCAATGCCGCCACTTTCAGCGCGACCTTAAAAGCTAATTTGCCCAGCGGTTACAGCGTCCAAATCAATTACGGCAACGGCTTAACCAAAATGAACGGCTCAGGCACCAGTTTTAATCTCACCGCCACGCCAACATCGCTCGGTTCTGGACTTTTCACCGTTGGCGTTTATGACAGCAAAAACGTGTTGAAAAGTAATCAACTCACTGGCAATTTCACCGTCGTTGAACCCGCGCCCGTTGTAATTGTTACGCCTGAACCCACTCCGCCACCCGTCGTTACAACAGACAGCGACGTTGAAACCTTTGTCAGCGGTTCAAAAACCTTCAGTTACACCAAAATTGCGAACGACGGTTCAGAATTACCCAAAACAGCTAAACTCGGCACAGCACCTAAAGAGTGGGCTTGCACCAAAGACAATAATACGGGCTTGATTTGGGAAGTGAAAACCACCGACGGCGGTTTGCGTGATTCAACGAAAACTTATACTTGGTACGAACCTGACGCGAGCAAAAATGGTGGTTTTGCTGGCCATGAAAATAATGGACAAAATACTTATGCCTTCACCAATGCCGTCAATGCCCAAGGTTTGTGTGGCGCGAAAGATTGGCGATTACCAACCATTCAAGAATTAGGCGAATTGTTGGTTTGTTCAGATGGTCAATATAAAACTTGGAATTCATCTAACAATGTTGATAAAAACCTGATTGATTGCACAAATTACAGTTCTGGGACGTTGACTCGTCCAACCATTAACACCACTTATTTCCCTGATATAAAAGACAACTATTGGTTTTGGTCGTCCTCGCCTAGTGCTTATGTTAGTGACAATGCGTGGATCGTCGACTTCGATAACGGCTACTCAGGCAACGGCTACGGTAAGAGCAGCGACGTTGATGTTCGGTTGGTTCGGTAGTTGTTTTGGGCGCGGCGGACAGTGTTTTTTCCTTTTGTTTTGTTTTTGTTGTGGTGCGGGATTGGGTGGATGGTAGGGGCAATCCCTTGTGGTTGCCCACAATTCGCGCAATTCCCATCATCCGTGGCGCGTGCATTGAGGGCAGGCACAAGACCTGCCCCTACGACGGGATTTTGTTGTAGATTTTTTGGGAGAATTTGAGATGCCAGAGATTTGTCGGTTTTACGGAATTATTATTCGGATGTTGTTTTTTGACACGCAACAACATCATTTGCCACATATTCATGTTGAATATCAAGGTGAGAAAGCCGTTTTTACCATTCCAGATGGTGAATTATTGGAAGGTTCATTGCCGAGTAAAACGGTCAGTTTGATTAAAGCGTGGATTATTTTGCATGAAGAAGAACTTATGGCGGATTGGGCATTAGCCGTACAAGGTGAGCCTATTTTTTCAATTAACCCGTTGCAATAATTATGTTTCCCGATGTCATTGCTGTTGAACCACAGCCTGATTATTGGTTGCTGCTAACCTTTGAACAGGGTGAAAAAAAATACTTCGACATGAAGCCTTATTTGCACGCGACAGTATTTCAACCATTAAAAAATGTGAGTTTTTTCAACCTTGCACGAATTGATTACGGCACAGTCGTTTGGTCAAACGATATTGATATTGCCCCTGAAACACTTTATGACCTTTCTATTGAAATGCAATTTGACCGCACAGAAAAAGTGAGTCATTCAAACCAATTTTGTAGCGTCAAACCTTGAAAATTTTTAAAGTCTTCGGTATTTCGAGTAACAAAAATTAAATTTTGGCTAACGGCGATTGAAGCAATTTCGCCATCTGCATAGCATAGGCGCAAGTTAGCCCGTTTAATTGCAAACGCGCTCGTTCTTTGGCGTAGCAATCCGCCGCCGATTTATCGAAAGGCAAAATAATTAAACCGCTTCTTGTAAGCATCGCCAAATAAGACAACAGTTCTGTTTTTCTTTTCGATTCAATCAGTAATTCACAACCATAAACCATTTCGTGCCAGACAATCGCGGCGGTTGCGTAATTGCCATTATGTTTTTTTAATTGTTGCATCACCGATTCATTGGGTTTGAGTTTGGCGGCTTCGGAAAAAATGTTGCTGTCGAGTAAATACGTTAGCTGTCCCATGAAAATTCCCGTTTCGAACCAGCCGCGCGGAGTGAATTAAGTTCGGTTTCAGTCAAAGCAATGTCATTTTTTAATTCCGTTCGCCATTGTTCAATTGCCGAATATAAGTCATTTTTTTTGCCTGTTAATTTTTGATAATTCGCTTCTGACAACATAACGGCGACGGGTCTGCCGTGACGTGTTAAATGAATCACGTCTTCAGATTCGAGGTCATAAATTAACTGTGGCAGATTGTTTTTTGCGGAAGCAATAGAGCTGGTTTTCATGTGTATTCCCTTTTTTTATGTACTTATGTGACTATAATATAATCTGCAAGGGTGATTATCAAACTGTTCGATTTTACATTTTTTGGGAACAAATTTTATGAGTGTTGTGGCGTTGCATTTATATGAAAAATTAAACGAAGCCTCGAACGAGAAAGAGCGGTCGAAGGCAATTGTTGATGCGTTTAGCGAATTAGAAGAACGTTATCCGAATTTAAAAGAAACGGCGACGCGGCGGGATTTGAGCGAAACGGAATTGCGATTGCAAAAAGAAATTGAGCAAACGCGGCTAGAAATCAAAACCGTTGAAGCGAATTTGCAAAAAGAAATTGATAAAACGCGGTTGGAAATTAAAACCGTTGAAGCGAATCTGCAAAAAGAAATCGATAAAACGCGGTTGGAAATCAAAACCGTTGAAGCGAATTTGCAGATGGAAATTAAAACCGTTGAAGCGAATCTGCGTATTGAAATTGAAAAAGTGCGCGGAGAAGTGAAAACGGTGGAAGTGAATTTGACCAAAGAATTACATAAACACACGTTGTGGGTGATTAGCGGCGTAGGTTCGATTATCGCGGCGATTAAATTACTCGATTGGTTGATGGCGCATTTGTAGAGTGAAAATGATGAAAACAGACTTAATTTTTATGGCACGAGCATTACAACTCGCAGAACGCGGACGATTCACGACAGACCCCAATCCGCGCGTCGGTTGTGTGTTGGTAAAAAATAGGCGAATTATTGGCGAAGGTTTTCACGAAAGGGCAGGGCAAGCGCACGCCGAAATCAATGCCTTAAAAAATGTCACCGAAGAAACCCAAGGGGCAACGGCTTACGTTACGTTAGAACCGTGCAGTCATCACGGCAAAACGCCGCCCTGTTGTGACGCGCTAATTGCGGCAGGAATTAAACGTTTAGTTGTGGCAATGACAGACCCAAATCCGTTAGTTTCTGGGCGCGGTTTAGAACGTTGCAAAACGGCTGGAATCGAGATTGCTTGCGATGTATTACGCGCAGAGGCTGAAAAATTAAATCGCGGTTTTATTTCGCGGATGACAAAAAATCGTCCGTTTGTGCAAAGCAAAATTGCAATGAGTTTAGACGGTCGAACCGCGTTAGCAAATGGCGAAAGTAAATGGATTACGTCACCCGAAGCGCGTGCCGATGTGCAGCGTTTTCGCGCGGAAAGTTCTGCGATTTTGACAGGAATCGGAACGGTGTTAGCGGACAATCCGTCGTTAAATGCGCGGGTTGATTTTCCGATTGTGCAACCGATTCGGGTGGTTTTGGATTCAACATTGCAAATGCCCGTCGATGCAAAAATGGCGACGTTAGCAGGACGGATTTTGATTTTGACCTGTTCAACCAATGAACAAAAACACGCAAATTTAAAACAAGCAGGTTTTGAAACATACGTTTTGCCCGAATCAAACGGACGTTTAAATTTAAACGCGGTGATGAATTTTTTAGTCAAACAAGAAATTAACAACGTATTTGTCGAAGCGGGCGCAACCTTAAACGGCGCGTTGCTTGAAGCGAATTTAGTGGATGAATGGTTGATTTATATGGCTTCGTGCGTGTTAGGCGATAAAGGACGTGGCGCGTTTGCTTTGACCGAATTGCAATCGATGACAGATAAAAAAAATCTGCAATGGCAAGACGTGCGCCACGTTGGACAAGATTTACGATTAAAGGCGGTAGTTTTTTAAAGCGGCTTTTAATTTCGTTGGCGTTTGAAAGTCTTTCAGCTCTTGCGTAGCGTGTTTAATCGCGGCTTTAATTTCTCGCACGTCATGTGAAACGGACTTCAAAACCATCTCAGGCGTTAGATTCAAGTATGGCGGCACATTTAATTGCATACGGAAGGGAAATTCGACCTCGTTAATTTCTTGCTGTAATTCGTCGAGCTGTTCTTGCAAAACTTGGTTGAAATGTTTCAGCCTGTCTTCAGAAATCGTGTTGAGTTGCGTCTGATCAATTTGTTCAATTTCGAGCTGTAACGCCAATAATTTCAACAAATCTTTTTTACTGTATGCCTCATTGACACGCTGCATCAGTTTCGTTTTGCGTTCCCGTTCCGCTTCATCAGGTTCACGGTCAGGATGCAACACTGCAACCAATTTTCGGAAAACCTCCTGAATCGATTTACTGGCATTTTTAGCGTCTTCTTTTTCTCGCGCTTCTTTTTCGAGTTGTTTCGCTGTTTTTTTGCGTTGAGAACGTTTTGCTTCTTGAGATTCTTCCCGTTCTTGTTGATCTAACATCTTTTGGGTGAATGCTTCTCGCATTTCTTCAACCGAACCAAAATCGGCATCATCACCGAATTCCATGTCAAACATTTCTTCCATCATCGATTTCATCATATCGACGGCTTCGGCTTCCATTTCTTGGTTTTCAGTATCAAAATCGGTGTCACTGTGACGATTGTAAATGTCTTTTAACTCGTCAAAGCCTTCTTGTATGAGTGAAATTGCCAAAGCACAAATAATCTCGCTCAATTTAGCCTTGTCCGTTTTTTTGAAAAAGCTGTTGCCATGTGCTTCATCGAGTAAATGCACCATTGCAACGCGGCATTCGTTGTAATTTTCGACTAATGGCTGATAGTCACTATAAAAACGATGTTGATATTTGGGCTTTGTTTCCTCCCATTCCTGCAAAATCTTTTTCTGCACATCAATTTTTTTGGTCAGGCTATTAAATTTTTTCTGTGCTTTCGATAAGGGGGTTTTTTCAACTTTGTGTGGGGTTTGAACGATTTTAATCACGATAATGAACCTAATGTTTTGAGGTTAAAAGAGTCACCAATAATTTAACACAATTGCTAAAAACGTATTGTAAAACGCCATCTTGATTATCGGTTCAAGCAATTAAGGTTTAGTGACATTTCAAAAAGTTGATAGAATCGTTCGGTTTTTCAACTTTAAACTTTAGGAATTATTTATGAGCGTTACCATCCGTATTGAACAATTATTACAATCTGCTCCCGTTATTTTATTTATGAAAGGCTCGCCCGATTTTCCACAATGTGGTTTTTCAGGTCAAGCCGTACAAGTCATGGACGCTTGCAATGCAACATTTCAACATTTCAATATTTTTGAAGATGAAGAAATCCGCGAAGGTTTAAAAAGTTATTCAAATTGGCCCACTTTTCCGCAACTTTATATCAAAGGTGAGTTAATCGGCGGTTGCGACATCATGATTGATTTGTACAAAAAAGGGGAATTGGCGCAAATGTTAGCGGCAGCAACCGAGGCGTAAAACATGGCAAAAGCAGGTGATTTAAAACGTGGCATGGTGGTTGAAATTAACGGCGTGCCGCACGTTGTCAAAAATGTAGATGTTAAAAGTCCCTCTTCACGCGGCGCATCGACGTTGTACAAAATCCGTTTCAACAATGTCAAAACGGGACAAAAACACGACGAATCATTGAAAGGCGACGATTCATTCAAAGACGTGGATTTGGTTCGCGCCAAAGTGCAGTTTTCTTATATCGACGGTGAAAATTATATTTTCATGAATATCGACGATTTTTCGCAATACACCTTGAGTAAAGAGGATTTAGAAGACCAAGTAAATTATTTGTCGGAAGGTTTGGAAGGCATTATTGCGTTGCTGGTTGACGATGAAGTGTTAGGAATCGAATTACCTGCCGCTGTGGTGTTGGAAGTTTTGGAAACGCCACCCGCCATTAAAGGCGCGACGGCAAGCAGTCGTTCAAAACCCGCCCGTCTCAACACGGGCGCAGAAATTCAAGTACCTGAATATCTCGAAACGGGCGAATTGATTAAGGTCAACACTGAAACAGGCAAATTTATGTCAAGGGCGTAAAAAATGTTAAAAAAAACTGTGTCGTTCTTGCTACTAAGTTTATCAACCACCGTATTTGCTGATAACGACACGGTTTTTTTGCGCTCAATGACTATTTACGGCGAGCAACTTTCTGACGAATTAGTCGATTCCGCACGAATGCAAAACGATTTAAGCCGAGTCGATTTACAAACTACACAAACCCCCGATTTAAATAGCACGCTCAAAAGCCAACCAGGTTTAATGCTTGGTCAAGGCAGCGGGCAAATGATGAATACCATGACTATGCGCGGTGCAGGTGGTTCAGGGCAAGGCTTGCTGACTTTAGACGGCGTGCCGTTATTTGGCAATTTCGCAGGCTTTTTTTCACTGAGTCATTATCCACTCGACGCACTTGAAAAAGTCACCATTAAACGCGGTTCAGGTGGTGAACGGCACGGAAGCCGATCGTTAGGCGGTGCAATTCATTTACAAACGCGCCAATTTCACGCGGGCGACGAAAACTTTTTGCATTTGGAAGGCGGCAGTTTTGCCACCTTACGCGAAGCCGCTGGAACGGGTGCTACCACAAAAATCGGCGATTTTTCAGCCGTTGTCGGACGAAGCGATATTTTTAGCGGCATTTCGCAATCACGTTTCGGTTCAGAAGGTGATAATTTTGGCATGACGCACGCTTCGGGAAATTGGACAAAAAATTTCGCTCGCGGCAATTTAAATGCCTCAGTTTATTACGTTCGTAGCGATGAAGATATGGACGGCGTGGGCGTTTTACCGACCAAAAAACTCGGCTGGGTGGATGACACAAAAGGGACATTATCAGATGAAACGTGGGTTTCACAATTACACGGTGATTACGATTTCACCGATTATTGGAACAGTGCGTTGCAATTTGGTTTTACCCAAGACAGGCAAAAAGGGGGTTCAACTTTGGTTAAACCTTACGCGCTTTCCAGTCAGTTTTTTATGCTCGATTGGAAAAATACCCATCGTTTGCCACTTGATGACAAAAACAAAAATCAAGCCGCCATTTTTTGGGGCGTGAATACCCAACATCAAAATTCACCTAATTTTTCAGCCGCACAAACTGTCGTGAGTCCGAATGTGCGCGGCGAATTCGTTTTGGGCGATTGGGAATTAAACGCCGATGCGCGTTTTGACCACAACGATGTTTATGGCAATCACAATGTTTTTTCACTCGGCGCAAATCGGGCGTTATCTCGCACCGTGAATTTATGGGCAAATGGCGGCACGGGTTATCGGCAACCTGCAATTAGTGAATTATTGAATCCAATGTATGGCAATAAAGCTCTACAAGGCGAAAGTAATGCAGGTGGCGAAGTGGGGTTAAATTGGCAGCCGTCAATTAACACAGAAATCAAAATTAGCGGTTATTATCAAAATTATCAAAACATGATTGTGCTGGCACTCGATGCTACGACGGGTTTTGTGAAATCGGGAAATGTTGCAGAATCGGACGTTTGGGGCGCAGAAATGCAAACCACGCATCGCTGGTCAAAAATTTGGCAAACGGGTTTTACTTACGGTTACATGAACGCCACCAATCCCGACACGCATTTACAAATTGCCGTGCGTCCTGAACATCAAGGCGTTTTCTGGAATGAAATTAAAATTTTTGAACCGTTAAAATTGCGTGTTGAACTGAATGTGCATGACGGTTATTGGTTTGACAGTGCAAATACAACACGGGCAAAACCTGCACCACGTTTAAACGCGCTATTGCAATATGATTTAACGCCTAAAACGCAACTTTATGTGCGAGGCGAAAATATAAACAACGAACGCACGCCAGAAATTGGTGATCGATTCAATTACAATGGCGCAGCGGTTTATGCGGGTTTTCGCACAGAGTTTTAAAACGTTTTTTAACATTCAACACTCTCTATAACTTTTATGCACATAGATATTTTTAGCTACGTTATTTTTAACATTACTGTGACTGCGTTGATGACATTCAGTCTATTTTTTGTAAAACGCGGTTATTTAGGTGAACTCACGGAATTAAGATGGTGGACAATTGCCTCCTCCCTTCAATTTACAGGTTGGTTATTAGCGGCATTCGCTAAGATATTCCAATTACCCGAACTGTGGTTTGCGTGCATCATAACTACAATAGCCGTGTCTTCTTTGCCCTGCTATTTTCATGCGTTGGTGGAATGTAAACAAAGCAAAATATCCGTGAAATGGGCATATCAATCGATATTCGTTATTTTTGCATTGATAGTTTATTTTTCAGTTTTGAAACAAAGTTCAACGGCTCGAATTATTCTTATCGCGATATATTGTGCGTTCTTTGCAACGACTATCAGCCATTTATTATTATCAAAAAGACACGCTTCAAATGCTGAAATTCCATTAAGTCATAAAGTAACAGGTTATGTTTTTGCGTGGTTTGCAGCCGTGATGTTTGTGCGGGCGTTTTATTATTCATTCGTCCCTTTGGAGAATCCCAAGTTTTTTTACAACCCTAGCATTATTCAAGATATTTCTTTCTTAACGTTTTCGATTTTAAGTGTTGGCTCATCGTTTGGCTTTTTATTGATGTGCATTGATAAATATGTCGGCAAACAAAAACAAGTTGAACACAATTTACGCATTGCCGCCGCCGCTTTTCAAACGCAAGAAGGCATCATGATTACCGATGCAAACAGTGTGATTTTGGATGTGAATAGCGCGTTTAGTGCAATTACGGGTCATAGCGCGGCAGAAATTATTGGGCAAACGCCACGCATTTTGCAATCGGGTGGGCATGATAAAGAATTTTACACAGCAATGTGGAACACACTTTTAAATGAAGGAATGTGGCAAGGTGAAGTGTGGAATAAACGTAAAAATGGCGAAATTTATCCGCAATATCTCATCATCACTGCTGTGAAACATAATGATAATTTAACCAATTACGTTGCAACGATTACTGATATTACCGAACGAAAAGCAAATGAAGAAACGATTAGAAATTTATCTTTTTATGATTCATTAACGGAACTGCCAAACCGCAGATTGCTTGAAGAACGCTTAAAACATGGGCTAGAAATCAATCGACTTGAAGGCAAGAAAATAGCCGTTTTGATGATGGATTTAGATAAATTTAAAGCTGTTAGAAGTTACGCATTGATGAGCCAATTGAATTATGCTTAAGAGTGGTCATCAAT
>CAZLGN010000004.1:0-27482 GCA_964558865.1 uncultured Methylomagnum sp. | reverse complement strand
GCATCAATCCGTTTGATACGTTACGCTGTGTTTTTGCAGGCTGAGTAGTTACGATTTTTCTAAAATTGAAGCAGGGCGCATTATTCTTGAAGCGCACCATTTTAGTTTGATAAATCTCATCTATAATTTAGATAATTTATTTGCTCTGCAAGCGTTAGATAAAGAATTAGAATTTAAAATTGAATTATCACCCGACGTCCCGATTCGGTTAATCGGTGATTCGGTGCATTTGCAACAAGTTTTATTGAATTTATTGAGCAACGCCATTAAATTTACTCAACAAGGGCGTGTGTTCTTAAATGTTGAATTGGTCAAAATTGAATTATTAAACGCCACGTTAAAATTCACGATTTCAGACACGGGAATTGGTATTGCAAAAGACGATTTGGGCAAATTATTTGTGCCATTTAGCCAAGCCGATAGTTCAATTACGCGGCGATTTGGCGGAACAGGATTAGGTTTAGTGATTAGCCGCGATTTATTACAGTTAATGAACAGCACATTGCATATACTTAGCGAACCAAACAAAGGGACAACGGTTTCGTTTGAAGTAACGCTAATTATCGATTCTGAATTCAGCACGATTGAAAATGTGAATCGTAATAATACGTTTCCTGTTGAACGTGAAAACAAAATCAGCATTTCTGAAAATCCTGAAATATTGCAACAAAAATTAACCGAATTAAATGATTTACTTGCAGAAGATAATTTTATTAGCGCAAAACTTCTCGAGGAAATTCATTATTATTTACCCGATGATAAAATAATTGAATTTAACAAAATTCAATTATTTATTACGAATATAGAATATAAAAAAGCACGACATTTACTAAAATTACTTTTAAACGTAGCTGATAAAAATGACTGAAAAAAAACCACTAATTTTAATTGTTGATGATGTGCCGCTTAATGTCAGTATGTTGTCTGATGCGTTAGTTGATGATTATCAAATTAAAGTCGCAAGTAGTGGGCAAACTGCTTTAAATATCGCGCAACGTCAGCCACCCCCTGATTTGATTTTGCTCGATATTATGATGCCCGAAATGGATGGTTTTGAAGTGTGTCGGCGTTTGAAAAATAATCCTGAAACAAAAAATATCCCTATTATTTTTGTCACCGCAAAAGACAGCGAAGTTGATGAAACGGAAGGTTTTAAAATTGGTGCAATTGATTACATCAGCAAACCTTTTTCAATTGTCGTTACAAAAATGCGAATCCAACAGCATTTGCAACGTGAATTCCAAGCTAAAAAACTTGAGCAAGAAATTCGAGAACATAAACTCGCGCAAGAACATTTAATTGTTGCTGGATTAGTTTATAACTCAACTAGCGAAGGCATGATGCTAATTGATGATAAAAATCATATCGTGGCAATCAATCCCGCTTTTACACATTTGACAGGTTACACGTTGGAAGATGTGTTAGATAAAAATCCCAATATATTAAGTTCAGGTTTGCAAAATGCGGAGTTTTATCAAGATATGTACGATTGTTTAGAAAAAACAGGCACATGGATTGGTGAAATATGGAATCGTCATAAAAACGGGACAACCTATGCGGAATTACTAACGATTAACACGATTTATGATAGCAAAGGTAATGTGCATCAACGAGTGGCGTTATTTTCTGATATTACACAAAAGAAAAAAACAGATGAATTGATTTGGCAGCAAGCAAATTATGATTCACTCACCAGTTTGCCGAATCGTCAATTATTTAAAGAAAGATTGGAACAAGCGATTAAAAAAGCAAAACGTGACAATTCGGTTATCGCATTATTTTTTATTGACCTTGATCGATTTAAAGAAATTAACGATACCAAAGGGCATGATGTTGGGGATTTGTTGCTTATTGAAGCCGCAAAACGTTTATTGTTATGTGTGCGTGAAATCGATACGGTCGCACGTTTAGGCGGCGATGAATTTACGATTATTTTTGAAGGATTAGCCGAAGATAATGGTATCGAACGGATTGCAAAATCAATTTGCACCAGCATGGCGCAACCATTTTTGATAGAAAATGAATTGCATTGTATTTCGGCAAGTGTCGGAATTACCTTTTTTCCTGACGACGCGATTGAAATAACCGATTTATTAAAAAATGCCGATCAAGCGATGTATTACTCAAAAGAAAAGGGGCGAAATTGTTATCACTATTTCAAATAAAATCTCAAAACAATATTCGAGTTAGTCGATTATCGTCACAAATTCCAATTCTAAACGGCGCGTTAAATTGATAAGTTTTGTGTGAAATGAACCATCATATTGATTTTGAATTGGTGCCGCGTAGGCAAGTTTGTATTGCGATTCTTGAGCAGTCAGTGTGTTAAAAGCATCGTGCAACTGTTGCACGACTTCCTTATTGCCAACACTGATTGAATAATGCCAAATGTTATCGTTTTCAAATAAATAATCCATTGCAATACGTTGTGTCTTCGCCTCATCGTTGCTATTCAAAAGTACGTTTTCGCCAGTCGGCAGTAGATTTGCAATGGGGTGTGCAATATCGAATAATTCTAACATCATCAATTTCTCGCCAACTTGCAACCATAAGCACAAAATTTCAACAGCCGCATTAACACGTTGTTGAAAAGCCGCAGACGCTGAAAAGCGCAATTCTCTTTTGAGTGTCACTGTTGTTTCAAATATGGCACTTAATTTTTCCAACCAATGTGGCAAATTTTTCATCACAATATCTAGTGGCTCCCCAATTTCAAAACCCACATGACTTAACGAATAATTTTTATGGGCTAAAAAATCTGGTATCGAGTCGGAAAAAAAATGACTGAATACTTGATTAACGCTAGTTGATTTAATTTCTATCAAAGCATGACGCACTTTTTCAAAATCGACACTCAAAACCTCAGATAGAACTTTTTCATCGGTAATTTGTTTTGTTTTTAACGAGTCAGTATGTAAATTTAACAACGTCGTCACGTCGATTTCATTCCCTTTTTCTGCTAAGGAATGCAAGGCTTGTTGATCGGTTTTACCACTTGGCAACAATGGAAATTCGTTGAGAAGTAAAATATCATCTGGCACAGCATATTTGGGTAAAACTACTTTACAATCGTTGAAAATCTGCGCTATTTCAACCGATTGATTTGGTTTTAAAACACAAAATGCAATCAGTTTTTGACCTTGAATGTTTTCGGCTTTTGTCGCAATGACAGCTACCTGTGAAAGGTAATTTAGCTGTTCCATCAGTCTTTCAACATCTGCCAGTAATATCAAATAACCGCTGCGATTGATGCTGTTATCGGCGCGACCTGTGACAGCAACTGAACCATTTTCATGACGAATAGCGATGTCGCCCGTTCGATGCCATTCTTCATCTGCTTGGTGCAACCAATTTCCTTCTTCATCCATATAGCCCGCAAAATGATAAGGGTGTTTGCAATAAAGATTCCCGTCTTTTTCAATGCGTAATTCCACGCCATTCATCGGTGAACCAATACTTGAAACTCTTGATTCTAAAGACTCTTCAGGACAACACGCAGCGATGGGTCCCATTTCAGTGCTGCCATATTGATTTACTAAACGACTGCCACATAACGGATCAAATGCACGAAACAACTCTTCTTTAATTCGCTGACCAGAAACAACGATAATTTTATAAGGGCGTGGCGTTTTGCGACCTTGTAAAAGCATTTCACACAAATTCGGGGTCACAAACGCAACCGTCGGATTAAAACGGCGTTCTCGATCTAAGTATTTGAGTAAATTTGTTTTTTCCTGCAAATCCATCGACGCGCCTAACAAAATAGCAGGTAAAAATTCCGCGCCAAAACCATAAAGATGAAAAATTGGTACAGGAATGGCAAAACGATCTTCAGCCGTCAATTGATATTTTGTAATCACATTTTTTGCGCTGCCTAACAAACTATCGTGGTCATGCACCACAATTTTAGCCGCGCCCATACTCCCAGAAGTGCGTAAAAATAATTTCCCTTGGGTTTCTAAACGTTGAGTATTTGTGTTGTGCGATTCTACGGTTAAAAATAAAGCGGGATTTTTTAATGCCTCCACCGCATCGGCTTTATTGACAGGTTTTACGATTAACCGATACTGACAAAATTGCGGCACAGGTTTTAGTGTCGAAATTTCATCTTTCTTTTCTGAAGCAGGCAATAACACAAAACCTTGTCGTTTTTTTAGCAACAACATCAACAGCAACGCACTTGGAACCGAGTTAATACATTCAACTGCAACGCAATCATTTTCTTGAATGCCTTGTGTGGTTAAATACTGCTCAAGATTGGACAATAACACGGGAATTTCTGCATAAGTACAGCTTATCAAGCTATCACTTAATGTATTTTCGTTGTGCATTGATTGAGTTACTTCATTGAGAAAGCGAGCAAAAGTCATCAACATTATCCTTTAAGAAATAGAAATTTCATTCATTGCTTGAGTAATAGTTTGTTCAGGTTTTTGTACCATCAATTGTAATAACTCTTGAAAATGTCGCATGACTAAGTCACTTTCGACTTCATTGAAGATATTTTTTTGTGGTAGCCAGTAACCTGTTAATCCTGCGTTATTCACGTCGCGCTTTTCCCAAATAGTCAGATATAAATCGGGGCGTGACGCGGGGTTTGCAATGTGTTCCAGAAAAGTGACTTTTAAATTTGATAAGCACAATTCGTTGTGGGCAGTTTCTGCTAAAAAACTGAGAATAGTATGAAACAGCGGTGTGAATTGTGTCCGTTCAGGTTGCACTAATGGCATCATTGCGCGAAAAGGAATATCTTGATGAGTCATTGCTTGGGCGATCATTTCACGCGATTGTTTTAGTAACGCTAACCAGGTTGGATTTTCATGCAGACTCACGCGCACACTAAGAACACTCAACGTTGAACCAATCAAGCCATCAAATTCCCAACGCCCTCTATTTGCAAAAGTTGTTCCGATAATGACATCAGGACACGCTGAATAACGGTAAATCAGCACTGAATAGGCGGCTAATAAAGTCATATACAATGTAACACCGTTATTTTGTGCCAATTCTTTAAGTTGCTGCATTAAATTAGCATCAAATTGTTGCCACAAAATATCCGCTTCAAATGCTGGAGCGCGTTCTATTTTCTGTGTTTGCCATTCCCATTGTTCAGGCTCACCGCGTTCAAACCATTTTTGCCAATAAGCAAAACGATGTTTCATTGGTGTCGTCATTAACAATTGTTGCTCTTTGGCGTAATCGCCATATTGCAATGGTAACGGGGGCAAATCTGCGGTTTTATTCGTCAATAACGCCGCATAATGTAGGCTAATTTCATTTAGCAGTGCATTCAATGACCGTTGATCGTAAATAAGAATATGCAAACACAGCAATAAAATATGCTCATTTGTAGATAACTGAAATAAACGCACTCGCAAACACGAGTCTTGTGCTAAATCGAATGGAATTTTTAACTCATCGCTAATGCGTTTTTGTAATTCTATTGATTGCTCTTCTGGCGTTTTATTCGCAATCACCGTTATGGTCATGTCGATTTCGCCGTTTGGTTGAACAACTTGCCGCAAGGCATCGTCATTTTTCTGAAGCGTCGAACGTAGTATTTCGTGACGTTTAACAATCGCATTGAAACTTTGTCTTAATACGTCAACGTTTAGTTCGCCTTCAAGTCGAAAGGCAAACGGAACGGTATAAAAACTGTCATTTGGATTAAGTTGCTGCAATGACCAGAAATGTTGTTGAGCAAATGAAAATGGATAGGTACGCGGCTGATTTTGCGCGTCCTGATTTGCATGTTGCAAACGTAAAATAATATCAGCTTTGCGTGTTTGCAATTGTGTCCGCAATTCGGAAGTTAAAGCACCTTGTGGCGCGTCAAAACGTAAACGCTCCCCTTCTAACCACAATTTAATGTCTAATTGTTCAAGTTGGGCAAACAACTTGTCTAACTCGGTAAGCATTAAATTTCACCTTCTTCACGTTCTTCAACGTTAGCAGGTGTAGGATTTGTCGCTAAATCAGGATACAAATCCAATAAATAAGGTGCAAAACTGGAGATTTTTGGTGCCGTGAATACGCCTAATGCGGGAATATCGCGTCCAAATAAACGCTGTAATCGACCTGCAACCATCATCGCTTTCAAAGAATTTCCACCTAACGCAAAAAAATCATCTTCAACGCCAATGTGCGTTAAATCCAACACATCCGCCCACACATCCGCTAATAATTTTTCAAATGGATTGTGTGCTTCAACAAGAATCTCTTCACGCACAAAATCAAAATCAATCGGCAATTCGGCTAACACTTTGCGATCAATTTTTCCAGAGGGTGATAGCGGCATTTCGTCTACCAGCGTAAAAATCGCTGGCACCATGTATTCAGGTAATTGCGCTTGCATCGCGCTGCGTAATTGTGGAATTAGCAGCCGATTTAACTTGGTGTGTTGCGGATTATTCGCATAATTCGTCAAAATTCGAGACGGCGCAACGGTTGTAAATGTTGCTAATTTTTGTGGCAAATCATCGCGTGTAAAAACGGCATCAAAACTGCCACGAACATCGCTGTTTAACCAACTGAGTTCCACGCGATAACCAAACTGTTGCGCTAATTCGCGTATATTTTCAGGTTCAACACCAGAAGCAGTATGTGTTTTAACGTAATCACGACATTCTAAAATTGTGGCTTGTGGATTTGCTGCGTGTAACCAATTCAACGCACAAACATCGGCGTTTAAACGTACATTCGGGATATTTTGCACCGCTAACGTAGAAGGTTTTTCACTGTTCAAACACGTTTCAATTTGCGTTAAATCTTGCCAATCATTCCAGTTCAAATCCTGCGTTGTCGATTCTAAACCGCCAAAATGCAACACCACGTCTTGACGGAATAAGGTTAATTGATTGTGCGAATAACCTGGTTTTGGTTGAACTTGAACGTGAGATAACGCTGGAATGTGATGCGCTAAAGCTAAGAAAAAGGCTGGTGCAAATTGCAAATCTTTTTCAGCATCCATTTGTTGACGGATTCGCTGCCAAACTTGCGCGACCGTGTCGTTATCATCCGCACGATAAACAGAGACGGAGGCGTGAAATGTTTCACGGTGCATAAAACTCGGCACGTCGCCTACAAAAATACGACCGCCTTTTTTAATTAACCTTGCCGCACCTTGTAAAACTTTTAGCAAATAAGCGACATCGGGGAAATGTTGAATAACAGAATTGATAACAACTGTATCAAAACTACCGTCTGCAAAATCGGCTAAATCATCCGCTGCCCTTTCTAATAGCGTGATATTGTCCAAACCACCGATTTTCTTTTGAACGGTGCGAATGTGTTCCAAACCTGTGGCAGAAATATCTGCACCAACATAATGTTCACAATGTGGCGCGACACGCGACAATAACAAACCTGTTCCACAACCGAGTTCTAAAACGTTTTGCGGTTTGAAACTTAGGATTTTTGCGACAGTTTGTTCAACCCATTCCCGCATTTCAGTTTCTGGAATCGGTTGATTGGTGTAAGTGCTGTTCCAACCGCTGATGTTAAACGTTAAATCTTCCGCAGGAGCGGCTGCCGTTTGACGATAAGTTTCTTCGTATAACGATTGCCACAATGAAACATAATTTTTGGCATCATCGGCTTGTGCTTCAGCCACCGCTTCAGGATTAGCAACGATATAAGACACTAATTGTTTATCGCCGAATTTATCTTCATGTACTAAAACGACAGCTTGTTTAACGGTTGGTTGTTCCATTAAAGCCGCTTCGATTTCACCCAATTCAATCCGAAAGCCGCGCACTTTCACTTGATTATCAATGCGCCCAACATATTCAATGTTGCCATCGGATAAATGTCGCGCTAAATCGCCAGTGCGATATAAACGCCCGTCTGCAAAGGGATTTTGAATAAATTTTTCGGCGGTTAATTCAGGACGATTATGATAACCGCGACCGACTTGAACGCCGCCAATATGCAATTCACCTGCTGTGCCAATTGCTGTGGGCTGTCCTTGTTCATCTAAAATATAAAGCTGCGTATTCGCCACAGGGCGACCAATGGGAACAATTGAAAGTGAACTATCCGCGCGACATTGCCAATAACTCACATCAATCGCCGCTTCAGTAGGTCCATATAAATTATGTAATTCTGCCGAAGTTTGGGCAAAAAAACGTTCCTGCAAAGGGTAGGGCAGGGCTTCACCGCTACAAATCACGCGACGAATTGAGTTGCAATTTGATAAATCAGCGGTTTCTAAAAGAATGTGCAGCATCGGTGGCACAAAATGAAGCGTTGTAATTTGTTGCTCTTTAATAATTTCAACGAGGTAATGCGGATCTTTATGACCTTCAGGTTTTGCGACAACTAAACACGCGCCCGAAATTAATGACCAGAAAAATTCCCACACCGAAACATCAAAACTAAACGGCGTTTTTTGTAAAACACGATCCGTTTCATTTAATTGATACGTTTCTTGCATCCATAACAAGCGGTTACAGATACCACGATGTTCATTCATTGCGCCTTTGGGTTTGCCTGTCGAACCTGAGGTATAAATCATGTAAGCCAAATTGCTAGAATTAACACACAATTTAGGATTTTTATCTTCAAATTGAGCAATCGTTGTCCAATCACTATCAAGGCAAATCGTTTTTGCGTTTGAGTGCGGTAAATGTGCAGCTAAATTTTGCTGCGTTAATAAAACGCTAACGTTTGCATCTTCCAGCATAAAAGCTAAACGCTCTTGTGGATAGCTGGAATCAAGTGGCACATACGCGCCACCCGCTTTGATAATCCCTAAAATTCCAATAACCATTTCAAGCGAACGTTCAACGCAAATACCAACTAAATCATCTGCTTTAATACCTAACGATTGTAAGTAATGCGCGAGTTGATTTGCACGATTGTTCAATTCACAAAAAGTAAGCGATTGCTGATTAAAAACCACTGCGATAGCGTTAGGCGTTCGCGCAACTTGCTCTTCGATTAACTGGTGCAAACATTTGTCGAGTGGATAGTTCGTTTGTGTCGCATTCCAATCGAATAAAACTTTTTGCAAATCCGCATCCGTTAAGTGTTCTTGCCCTGAAATAGTCATGTTATTTTTCTTTAAAATTTTAAAATGATAGAGTTGAAATTTTTAGATTTAAGCCTTCACTTGATAAACCCAAACCTGTAAATTCACTTCGGGATGCAGTTTAAATCGACCGTGAAAAGGTTCAGTGACATTTACCAACTTCCAATGACCTTCTTGTTCCAGCCGTTCCATCGTCGATTTAAAATCTGTGTTTTCGTAAAACTCTGGGCGCAAAGTGAAAATAATGTGTCCGTTAGGTTTTGTAATACGAAGTAACTCATCAAACGCATTGCTACGAACATGCGCCATCACGAATACACCAATGATAATGACCGCATCAAAAGTCGCATCAGAAAAATTCAATGTTTCGCCTAATGCTTGTTGATGCAATGCTTGGTAACAGTTTTTCAACGCTGCTTGTTCTAACATTCCCGTTGATAAATCTAAGCCTTCCAAATTGGAATAACCTTGCTCGACTAATAATTGTCCGACGATGCCCGTACCACAACCAGCGTCTAAAATTTTAGCGGTTGATGCAACGTATTTCATTAGTTCGGTGACGGCTTCACGCGGCCCGCCATGCCCCACTAAATCTTCTTCATAAGAAGTCGCCCATTTGTCATAGCTAGCGGCTAATTCTTCTTTATTTCTTGCTTCAAAAACGGCTAGTGCATTGCTCATAATTTTTCCTAATTTTGTGAAAACGTGTAGCCAAACAATTCAATGTCAGATTTAAAATGTTCTGCAACTAAGTTTTGCGTGTAATCGTTGTAATAACTACGGTAATCATTGTGCTGACTTTTATTAAGATGCGGTAACTTTTCTGGAATGTCTAATTTTTGGCATATCGATTCAAAATCTTGATGCAACGTTTCATAACGCCCTACAAAATCGACCAATAAATTACCCTTTTCATCGCAAAGCATTTGTTGCTGTAGTTTAGTAATACCTTTTGGATAAGGCGCGGGCGTTTTAATTACCCATTCGACAAACTTTTCAAAAGAACCTAACTGACTAACTTGTGAATAAGTGCTGGAAGTCGGCTCACGCAAAATGAAGTGATACATCGAAACCTGTAAATCCCAAGGATTTCGCACAAAAGCAAACTTATAAAAATCGTTAAAAATATCTGCGGGAAGTTCTTGTTGTGCGTCGCTCGCTTTTGCGTGCAGTAGTAGCGTTTGCCACACGTCGTACATTTTGTTCGGTTTGCTGTCGATGGTCTGAGCAGGTCTATAAATTTTAAATTTTTCAGGCTCTTGTGCGTAGTTTTGCAGAATGTTACGCATACTCATACCGCCCGTTTTGCCAGTATGAAAAAAAATAAAACGATGACTGTTTGAAATTAGCATTTTAATTTTCCGCCGTAGGTAAAAAGCCCGTTTTTTGCCAATAAGCAACGTATTTACTCATCAATTCTTCATCAATCGGTGGACAAGTAATATCACTATTTGCTAAACCCGTTTCGATATTGTGTCCATCAAAAGGTGGACGCGGATGGAATAGATAATGTGAACCTGTAAATGCCACCATCAACATTGCAAAAAAACGTTTGCTGTCGGCATCATCAGGATTGTCCCACGTTGCAAAATGTCTTAACTCTTGGCTCCATTCATCAGCACTTACTTCTTTCATAACGTAACCGTGATGGTTTTGTAAAATGCCCATCAAATCAAGCCACGCAATGGGTTTTGGGTTGAAAAAATGAAAAGCCTTGCCCCAATTTTCTGCTTGTTTTGCTAAATGCACCATTGCGCCACTGACATAATCAACAGGAACTAGCGTTATTTCAATGTCCCAGGCAGGATAAATGCCCATCTTGATGCAACCTTTTAACAAGCGCGGCAATAATTCGCTATTGTCATTTAATGCACCTGTTTTAGCACTTCCCATAATCCGAACAGGGCGATAAATACAAGCTGGCAAGCCACGCGCTTGAGCATCGGCAACTAATCGATCCGCCACCCATTTACTTTTTCCATAATCCGCTTTTAACGTCATATCGAATAATGGAATAGTCGTTTCAAACAAAGTCTGTTCAGCGGAATGGGCATCGCTATAAAAAACCGCAATACTTGAAACAAAATGAAGCGGTTTTGTCTGCACCAAACTCGCTAAACGCAAGCTGTGTTCTACACCTGTAACGTTAATGGGTTTAAGTCGCGCGTAAGGATAAAGCAAATTTATCCAGCCCGCGCTGTGATAAATTACATCGATTGTGCTAGCTAAGGTGTTAAATTCGTCATCTGTTAAGCCAAATGATGGTTCAACCAAATCACCGATAATTGGTACGACACGCGAATCAAAAGCAGCTTGCCACAAATTATAAGATTGTAAATGTTGAACTAATCGCTGTTTTCCAGCCTGTGCGTCTTCAGCGCGTACTAAACAGTAAATAGTTGCTTCTGTTTTTTGCAAAAGTTCTTCGAGTAAAAAACCACCGACTAATCCCGTTGCACCGATTAACAGAACCGCTTGTGGATTGAGCGCATATTTTGAAAGCGGATTTTTAAATTGAATATCGTCATTTAAAACGGCTTCTTGTTCAAAATACGCTTGATTATTGGTAAGTTTCATCAGTGTGTTGCGCTGTTTTTATGAACAATGAACGCGGCTAACGTCTGTAAATTGGCAAACGCTTCCATACTTAAATCATCTTCAGCAAAGACAAAACCAAAGTTTTTTTCTAACAACACAATAAACTCCACCACCATGATGGAATCGAGACCTAATTCATCTTCTAAAATTGACGCATTAGAATCAATTTCTTCCAATTTAAGATTAGGATTGATTTTAGAGACGAGTAATTGTTTTAACTGATCAATCACATCATCGACATGAGGTGCAATAAGATCGGATTGAGTAAGATGATAGGTCATTGTGTCATTAAAGTTTATTTAGAGATGATAGATTCCATGCGTTTTAACATGGGTGTAACCATAGGTGTAGTCAACATTGTGCTAGCAATCGCCGTCAGCAATAACGCGGTAAATGTTTCGTTCGTAACAATGTGTTTATCAAGCAAAATGTTAGTAAAAATAATCATAATCAATGCTTTTGTTTGCAACAGCCAGCCAATAAGAGAGGCTTCGCCTTTTTGCCATTTTAAAATTTTACCTGCTATTTGAATCCCTAATAATTTGCCTGTCACCGAGGCAACCAATAAAACGCCTGCAACTAAAAATACGGCTGAACCGCCCATTTGCCAATTTGTTTTAAGCCCCGTACTGAGGAAAAAGACAGGCATTACTGTTAACAAAATATGGTGACGTAATAAATCCATTTGTTCTTGATTAAACCAATCGCTATCCAAAACAACACCAGAAAGAAACGCGCCAACCATGAAATGGAGTCCTGCCCAATCCGCAGCAAAACTACAAAATGCTAACCAAATTAAACCGACATACCAACGATCTTTAGCGGGCAACCAAACCATCAATTTGCGAATAACATAAGCGCAAATGGCGTAACCGACAAAGAAAAAGCCTTGATGTCCCAGACGTTCCCAATCCATTAAAATTAGAGCCAATACTCCCCAAATCGCAATATCATCTAAGCTGGCGTAACGCAAAATGCGCTGCCCCAGTGGCTGTCTTAAAATTTCTAACTTTTCCATAAAAAGAATCAGAATTGGTAAGGCTGTAACAGCACACGCCATGCCTACACCAAGAATAAATTGCCATGGTTGCCCAGATGCACCTATCCATCCTGGATACTGCACGATAAAAGCGGCGGCAATACTACCAAATGCTAAAGGCGTTCCCAATGCTAAACCCGCAGTGATGCCACTTTCCACGCGATTTTCCCACGCTTTTTGAATGTTAAGTTCAATGCCTGCAATCCAGACAAAAATCATTACCGCCCACCAAGCAATTCCATTTAAAGAACCGATTGTGACTTTGCTAAAAACAAAGTTATAAAAATCTGGATACGCAGCACCCATCACGCCAGGACCAAGCAAAACTCCACAAATAATTTGAACCACTACTAAAGGCGCGTAGTAATCGATTTTAGCAATGCGCCATACTAAATACGGCACAGTAAAAATAATAGACATCGCTATTAAAAAAATTTCTGATGCGTTCATGAGTTTTAAATAATCCTTCTTGAAAAATGGTGTTCTGTAGAAATGGTGTACTGCCTCAATAGCTAACCCGCATTCACAAGTTAGCTATTAAGTCAACGCAACTTAAAAACGTTGCCGTAAGAGAGAATTATGGGTTATTCACTCTTATGATCGCGCCGCCATCATTTGCCGCAGTTGGATTATTGATTAAGCAAGTTGGATAACCGAAACCGCTCGCACTTTTGCCAGTAGTAGGACTCACGTCTTGAATCATTGCATCCGTACCATTTGATGGATTTTTTGGATCAGCAGGATCATGAGCTAATCCGAAAGGATTGTTGTGTGCTGTATAGGCACCAGCATTCAATTTTTCACGAACTTTCCATGCAACTACATGGTCGGTACAACGAAAATCGCCTGAAACACCAATCGCACCAACTTTCACTTTATCACTGTTGTAAAGAGGCAAGCCACCTGCTTGCATGTTTGAACTGGCTGCGCGTTTGCCAACAAATGGGTCTTTTACTGTTCCCCATTTAGCAGGATCACCCTCATAAGGATTGATTCCAGAAACAAGAGCATTTAAACCACTGCTGATTTCAGCATCAAATCCTGGTTGATTTGCAATGTGAAGATACAAATTGGCTGTTGATACACCAATGCCCGCACGCGAGTAAGAATTTGCTGTTTCCGCAACAAATACTGCAAGCGGACGGTGAATGGTACCTGTTTGAGTTGTTACATCTACACCAGCTGGTAACGAATGCGTAACCACACAAACTGTGCCTGCTGTATCAACCAAACTAATCCATTCAGGTGCGCCAACGCCGCCGTTAATTCTGCCATCACTGACACCTGTTTTTGGATCAGCGGCTCCAACTACTTCCATCACCGCCGCTTTTAATGCTGCTGCATTTGGCAAATCTTTACAAGTCGATGCTGTTGCCGACGTGGCAAATGCAGAACCAGCTAAAACTAACACAGGGAATAATAAATGTGTTTTTTTCATAATGAACTCCTTCGTAATTGAGTATTAACAATTTTTATACTGGTCTTTCCCAGCTGTCAGCCATTAAAATTCTGTCAAGTGTTTGGCATTAAATTGACAGTTTTTCAGTGACCGCCGCCTTTTTTATAAAAGGACGTAAAATCAATTTCGGTAACTTGTGGACATTCCACTGTTAACGAACACCGCTGCAAGCCATGATTTTGAATACGCGGATCATCCAATGACCAGAAGGTAAAATCATGTCTATCAGAAGAATCTTCCACGAAATGTTCTTCGGAATAATGCGTATCTGTGACTTTAACAATGTCGTTAATAAAATTAAGTAGCGTATTGCGCGGTTTAAGATTCGCTAAGTCGCCATCAATCAAATCCGCCACTGGATCAAAACGAACTAAAGTCGAGCTACGGGTATTAGCACCTTTGATAAACTCGCCATTTTCGTACAAACGGAAAACAGGATGCAAATAAGAAACACAACCTGGTCGGTCTCTTGAATCATTAAGACGAATAAAGTTTAGCGTATCTTTAAAGCCATTTTCGAATTTCTCGAAGCCGAGTTCCAAAGTGCAAACAATGATTTTTTTATTCGCAAATTCAGAGTCCTTTAAAACGTACTCGACAGGCAGTTCATAAAATAATTCTGCTTTACCCTCTCCGATAACTAGCACATCGGACATTAAACCAAATAGTTGGAACAGCGCAGACGACGTACTAAATCGCTGAATTAAATGTGCGCCCAGTATTTGTAAATCTGTTTCCGAACATAAATCAAAACATTTGTGTGGTAACTGTTCGCAGTGGTATCGCTTTTCAAGAATTCTAAACAACGAACGAACGTTATAACGGAAGCCATGTATCAATGCTGAAGTCGTTTTTTTATCCCGCGATGCCATTGCCGTGCCAAGATAATACATATCTTGAGTAGAGCTTTCCCAAATTGAGTTGAGCAACGGGTATTTGTCAATGGCATCCATTTTGGGTGCAATATCTGTGTCAAATATACAGTTATCGACATACTTGAAGCCTGCGCTACGAATTACATAGTCAGCTTCAAACCACCCATGTGCCGTTCCAGGTGTGTCCCAATGTGGTAATTCTTCTTCGTAATGCACTTGCAACGTGCCGTTTTCTTGGCGTGCTAATTTAGTCAGAACCGTACCCGTTACAGTATGTAAAGCCTTTAGTTGCGCCATGTCCAAAATAGTGTTGTTATAAGAACGCAAATCACCACTAAAATGACTGTTCCACGCATGGCGCACTAACCGATTTCCTATCATGATAAAAACAATAGCCGCATGACCTGCAATGTCATTAGCCGCTTCAAATGCCGAATTTCCTGACCCTAAAATTACGACTCGTTTGTTTTTGAAACGATTAGGATTTATATCGTAATCTTCATAACCTTCCGCTAGCTCAATTCCCTCAATTTCTGGGATATTTGGTTTGATTGGACCCGTTGCAAGTAACAATCGCTTACAGTGGTATTCTTTTCCACAACACGTTGTTAATACAAAATGACGTGCCACATCTGTTTTACGCGAGATATTGACAACAGTTGTATTAAATTGAATTTTTAGCTGAAACTTTTCAGAAAAGTCTGTTAAGTAGCGAACTAAGTCCCATCTGTTTGGATACAATTCATCACTGTATCCCGTAAATTGATGGGAAAAATCATGTGTTAGTAGCGAATTCCAATCATGTCGTAGATTGAAATCAGGTTCTGGAAAGAAATTGTATTTTTTGTTTAAAGAAAGCAATGTGTCGTGACGGGGGTACTGTTTAAAAAAACTAGCAACGCCATCTGCACCCTCTAAAATCAAATAATCATGTCCTGCTTGCTCCATGAAATAACCCATTTGCAAACCACTAGGACCTGCTCCTAGAATAATATAGTCGTGATAAATCATAATGTTAAGGACATAGTTGCCGAAGAGTATCGGTAAGTTGAAAAAACCCACTCTCAAAAAAGCAGAATGGGGGGAACATTTGAAAACACAATTTAAAAATCGTTACTTGAATTCGAGTGGACCTATTGTCAAAGGTGTGCCATCGCAGTTAACTTTGCAACGTTGTAATCCATGATCCTTTATTCGTGGATCATCACTTGCCCATGCCGTGAAACCGCCGCGACTTTCATCAGAAACAAAATGTTCTTCTGAATAAACGGTGTCAGTGACTTTCACAATGCTATTGATGAAATTTAATAACATATTGCGTGGTTTCAAATTAGCTAAATCACCATCAATCAAGTCAGCTGCTTCATCTAAACGTGAAACAATTGAACTTCGCGTGTTACCACCTTTGATGTAGCTTCCATTTTCGTATAGTCGGAAAGCAGGGTGAATGTAAGCCACATTAGCTGGATGCTGTGGATCATTACGACGAACAAAATTTAACGAATCTTCGAAACCATTTTCAAATGTGTCAAAACCTAATTCGAGAGTTAATACAATAATTTTTTTCTTCGTAAAATCAGAATCGCGTAACACATACGAAACAGGCAATTCGTAGAACAGTTCTGCGGTGTTATCATCGTTCAACACCAACACATCACACAATGTTCCAAATAACTGGTATAACGCCGAAGTCATGCTTAACCGTGTAACTAAATGCTTACCTAATGCGAGTAAACCGCATTCATCTTTCAACTCGAATTTATCGCTTGGTAACGGAACACAGTGGTGTTTTTCTTCCAGCAATCTAAACAACGTGCGAACGTTATAACGATAACCATGAATGAAGCCAGAAGCTGACTTCTTATCTCTTGCAGCCATATTCGTGCCGATAAAATACATGTCAGGGGTGCTACTTTCCCAGATGGAATCCAACACAGGATATTTATTCATTTCATCAGATTTTGGTGCTATTTCTTCTGAAAATAACCCCGAATCAACATACATGAATCCTGCTGCACGAATAACATGATCAACTTCAAACCAGCCGTGTGCTGTTCCAGGTGTACGCCAATGCGGTAATTCTTCGGTGTAATGAACCTGCAATGTTCCATTTTCTTGACGTACCAATTTTGTAAGCGTTGTCCCTGTCACTGTGTGCAGCGCTTTTAACTGGAACATATCCAAAATAGTATTGTTGTATGAACGTAAATCACCAACAAAATGACTATTCCAGGCGTGTCGAATTAGCCTGTTACCAATCATTATGAATACTAAAGCGGCGTGTCCTGCTAAATCGTTTGCTGTTTCAAAAGCCGAATTTCCACGCCCTAAAACAACAACGCGCTTGTTTTTGTAACGATTCGGATCAACGTCGAAATCTTCGTAACCTTCTGCTAATTCAATTCCTTCAACATCTGGAATATTTGGTTTAACAGGTCCCGTTGCAAGTAACAAACGTTTACAATAGTACGTTGTACCATCATCGCTTTTAAGCATAAACCGTTTTTCACCTTCAGCTTCGCGTGAAATTGAAAAAATGCGTGAATTATACTTAATCTTCAAATTGAATTTTTTAGCAAAATCATTCAAGTACCTGACCAAAATGTAATTTTTTGGGTAAAGTTCTTGAGTATAGTCAGTGAATTTGTGAGAGAAATCATGTGTAATCAGTGAATTCCAGTCATGACGCAAATTAAACTCTTCTTCTGGAAAAAAATTGTGAACTTTGTTTAAAGAAATCAACGTTCCATGACGCGGATATTGTTGAAAAAAAGACCCTGCACTAGCGTTACCCTCAAGAACGAGGTAATCGCGACCTGCTTGCTCCATAAAATAGCCCATTTGTAATCCAGCAGGGCCAGCACCGAGAATAATATATTCGTGATAATTCATACTTGTGACGTTAATTTAGTTTAAATGGGAAGAATGCAACGTTATATCACTTTTCGTCGTGGATAATAGCGCCTGCGAATAGTATAATTCGCCCTTCAACTCATTGTCATTACCTTTTGTAGTAACGTACACAAACCTTACAAATTAATCATCCAAAAAGAGCATCGTATCCCATGATTCATCTACTTATAATTGCAGCCTCAGCTACCGTGGTTGCAAAGGCTGCTGCAACTATTATTACTTTTGCCCTCGCTGATTTTCATGACATAAAAAGAACTAAACAGGAAATTGCCGCATTAAATCCCGATGCTGAAGAAATCCCAAATCCTAATTGGTTTTTAATGGTGTTGGCGCGGGCGGATGACGATTATCAAATGCTTGTGAGAACTTATATTGATCCAATGCTTGCAGGACGCGCCCGTGATAAACATTTACAAGAGCTTGTCGGTGATAAAAAACGTTCTTTAAGTATTCAAGAAAAACGTAGTAATCGCCGTTTGGGGTTAGGGTTTGTTGCTTTTGGTTTATTGGTAGATGTTTATTTTACGAGCATTCCATTATTGCCTATGGTGGTTCTGATTGGTATTTACAATTTGTGGCCGTGGCTTAAAGAAAGTTATCGACTTGCTTTTAAGGAAAATCGCTTCGGCATTATTCATTTAATTTGCCTTTATTTTGCCGTAATGTGGATTGGCGGATTCTTCCTAATAGGCGTAGTTGGCGCGATTTTTTCAGGTCTTTGCCAAAAAATTCAAGTGATTACTCAAATTGGAGCGCGTGAAGATTTAATCGATGTTCTTGGACAAAAACCGCAACAGGTTTGGATTGAAGTCGATGGCGTGGAAGTCGAAATTCCTTTTGAGGATTTAAAATTGGGCGACACGTTGATTCTTGATGTTGGTCAAATGATTCCTGTAGACGGCGTTATTCTTGACGGTTGGGCTTTGGTTGATCAACAACGTTTGACTGGCGAATCGCAACCTGTTGAAAAATCTAATGGTGACACAGTTCTCGCCGCCACGATTGTTTTGGGCGGCAAATTGCGCGTTCGAGTAGAGAAATCGGGCAACGATACAACTGCCGCTAAAATTGCAGATGTTCTCAATCGTACAGTTGATTACGGCGTAGATAATTTACGCGCTGAATTTGCCAGCGTTGAACACACGGTTTGGCCCATGTTAGCGGGCGGTATGTTCGGGCTATTAGTCGGTGGTCCTGTTACGGGTGCAGCAATTTTAGGTTGTAATTATGTCGTAGGGATTGTTCCACTACGAATGATTACATTATTGAATGCGTTAAGTGCGGGTTCTGAAAATGGCATTTTAATTAAAGATGGTAGAGTTTTAGAATCGTTGAAAGACATCGATACTTTAGTTTTTGATAAAACAGGCACATTGACATTAGAGCAGCCGCACATTATCGGTATTCATGCTTGTGGTGGACATAGCGAAAATGCTGTTTTACGTTTTGCTGCAACCGCCGAACATCGTCAAACACACCCTATTGCATTGGCGATATTAGCTGAAGCCAATGCACGCAAATTAGAATTACCCGTCATTGATGCCGCACATTATGAAGTGGGTTATGGCTTGAAAGTCAAAATGGAAGATGCCGACGTTTTGGTTGGTAGCCAACGATTTATGACATTGGAAGATGTAGCGGTACCAAAAGAAATGCGGGGACATATTGATCGGTGTGCGATGGAAGGGCGTTCGCTGGTTTATATCGCAGTAAATCAAAAGTTAGCAGGTGTTATTGAGCTTGATGCGACTTTACGTCCAGAAGCCATTGAAATTACACGCTGGTTAAAAGAAGAGCGTGGTCTTAATTTATATATTATTTCTGGTGATCAAGAAGCCCCGACTCGTCGTTTATCAAACGAATTACGCATGGACGGTTACTTTGCGAATGTCTTACCCGAACGGAAAGCAAGTTTAATCGAAGAATTGCAAGCGGAAGGACGAAAAGTGTGTTTCATTGGTGATGGCATCAATGATGCCGTGGCATTACGCAGAGCGAATGTGTCAATTTCATTTCGTGGCGCGACCAATGTAGCAACCGATAGCGCACAGGTTGTGTTAATGGATGATAACTTAGAGCAATTGAAAACGTTGTTTGAATTAACACAAGCCTACGAACAAAATCTTAGCTTGAATTATCGACAAGCCGTGATGAAAAGTTTGTTGTCATCGGTAGCCGTTTTGATGTTACCGCTTAAATTTGTAATCGTGGAAGGTGTTTGGATTATCACATTTATTAGTGGAATTCGCATTGCAACCAAACCGTTATTGAATAGAAATTTGGAAGAGAAAGTAGTGATAACAGATGATGAAAGTAACACAAGTTCGATTATTAGAACCTATTTCCCCAGCAAAAAGACTCTAAAATAACAACGATGGTGCTGGAGAATTTTGTCTCCAGCACCATTTTTTGATTTAGCCAACAATTCGCCCACATTCCATTTTCAACACTTTATCTGCCACTGAAAAATAACGATCGTCATGACTTACTGCAATAACGGTTTTGCCTTTCGCTTTCAATTCTTTCAATAACACTTCATAAAAGTATTTGCGGAATTCTGGGTCTTGATCTGCCGCCCATTCATCAAAAATAAAAATTTGCTTGTCTTCGAGAGCCGAAGCAATGTAGGCGAGGCGTTTTTTCTGTCCCGTAGACAAATCCATATTAGAAAATCTGTCATTTTTGAATGTGGTTTTTTTGTCTAATTGCATCGTTTTCAACAACGCATCGACACTGGGATAATCAATCACATCAACGCCATACAAATGATCGAACAAATGAAAATCGGTAAATATGATGGTGTAAAGTTCACGAAAATGAATGTAATCCGTTGCGTCTAAAGGCTTGCCATTCACATAAATACTTCCCGACGACGGATAATAAAGCCCTGTTAGTAGCTTTAGCATTGTTGATTTTCCGCTACCATTTCCACCCACGATAAAGATGATTTCACCTTTATTGACTTTAAAGTTAAGAGAACTAATGCCAAATGTAGAGCCGCCATTTTGTTGGGGATAATGAAAATTGATTTGATCAAATTCGACATTTTCAAAAATGGGGGCATGAGTTTCGATATTCATGTCTTTTTTACTTGCCGCATCAATTTCATTTTCGAGTTGATAGATATTTTCGACAGCAACATTAGCTCTCACAAACATTGGAAACGCATTGATAACAATCCCTAATGGTGCAAACAAAAACAAAATAGCAATGGTAATTCCAACAACTTCTCCCAAATTTATCGCGCTTATTGAGGGTAAAACGAAAATAATCCCCGCGCATAAAATAAAAAATGACGTTTGAGCAAACATCAAATCTAAAACAAAATGTAAGCCCGCTGAAATTTTGATTTCTTTCACTTCACCAGAAATTGTTTCTATGTGTGAAAATAACGCATCATTTTTTTTACGGTTAATTTTGATTTCTTTGAATCCAAGCAAAATGCTTTTTATGCCGTTAAAAAAGGCGGCTTCTTTACCCGAAACCTCATGTAATTTGGTGCTAATAAATGCGGAATTATAAAAATACATCAATATCGCAATGCCTAAAATTCCAATGGTCAAAAGAAAGCCTGGTATTGACAACCATGCAATATAAAGTAAGCATAAAAATACCACGATGCTTTGCTGACAAGCGTTAATCAGCATAATTGCCGATTCTGAAATCAAACTAGTATCTTGAGTAATGCGCGTGTAAATCGCCGCATGTCCCGCTGTTTCAATATAGGATAATTCCGTGTGTCGCAATTTATTTGTCACACGAGTTCTAACGTGATGAATCGCATCTTCAGCAGCAATTGTTGCTTTTTTTAAAGCATATTGCTTGGTGTAAGTTAATAGGATTAAATCGAGTACAAATAGAAAAAAATTCTGCACTTGTAAATCAGCTTTACCGACCATTTCAGCGGCATTGTTAATAATGATCAATAGATAACCATTTGCCAAACCTGAAATTAGCGCAGTAAAAATCATCTGTTTTTTAGGTATGTCGCTTTCACGGTTAAAAAAATCGAGTAGTTTCATAGTTGATTTAAATTATTTTAAGGTTGTAGGTTAATTGTGGGGCAGGGCAGTGATTCTTAACACCCCGATTTTTATGGATATTGGCATCTATTGATGGATTTTCGCGATAAAAGTTTTTAGACTGAAAAAATAATCTTTAATCGCAAAAACCTAGGTAGCTGCCATGCTACGCTAGGTCTGATTTTGACATACGTTATTGATTACCCAATATAATGGGAAGCCCTTCTTTACCTGATCCAATAATAACGACTTTTGAATTTGGCGATTTGGATAATTCAAGCGTCGCATGCACGCCTTGCCATTTGATCAACTTATCCGACAACGTTTTAGAAATAATGTCCTGATAATTTTTAATCCCTTCCGCTTCAATGCTTTTTCTTTCCGCTTCCTTTTTTTCTATTTGCAATCCGAATTCATAAGTCGCTAACTTTTGTTCTTCAACCAATTTGTTTTCAATAGCTGTTTTAATCACATCTGGCAATTCAATTGTTCGAATAATAATATCTTCGACAACGACATAGTTGCGCGAGGTTTCTTCGACTGCTAACCACATGATTTTATTAAGTACGCCTTCTTTATTTGCGTAAATATCTTCGGCTGTCAACTCACCGATTTTCTTTCTTAAAACAGATTCGATTTGTGGTATCACAATCCGATTAACATAATCGGGACCGACTTTTTGATGTAAAAAACCTAACATTTCATAATCGGGATGAAATCGAGTGGAAAGTTTCAATGTAATTGGCAAACCTAAATTTGTCAAAACAACTAATTCGTGATTGATTGCCTGAGTACGAACTTGATAAACGGTCATCACGTCCCACGGCCAAATGAAATGTAATTTTTCTGGATAGATATAGTCAGTATCTGTTCCTGATGTAAAACGACGGTATAAAATACCGCCCTCACCAGAATGAATGCTGATAACAATGCTATTGAAAAAGAAAATGAACGTTAGCGTCACTAAAAGACCCAACGTTATAAGAATTGGCGCACTGCTTCTTAACCAAGCCTGGAATTTTTTTTTCCCTAATTGATAACTAGAACCGCTTTTTTCTCGTAGAGAATTTAACATGACACGAACTCCATTTTATAAATTTTAAAATCATTGATGCAGTGGGCAATATACCGATTTTGACAGTCAATTTTCGAATTCGTCGAGGTTTTTTTTAAGCACCAGAAACGACGTTCGTTATCAGTTATCAATAATTTCATATTCCCCTAAATGCAATTTTTTGAAGTAAATGTCTTTCTTGATACCATTTTTTTTGTCGAAGCTAAGTTTTCCACCCGCACCGTACCAATCTTTTTCAAAGCGACCTAAAGATGCTACTTCTTCAGGAATCGTCGTTTTTAATTCATTTATTGCCATCACCAACAATTTCACCGCATCATAACCTTGAACCGCTAAGGCATTCGGGTTGACACCATATTGCTTCTTGTAAATTTCTAAAAACTGAGTGTGTTCAGGGCTGCTTAACTTCTCGTTATAAATGGATGGAATCACAAAACCTTCGCCTACGCTTCCGACTAAGGAAATAAAACTTTGAGCATCTAATGATTCTGTTCCGATAACGGGTGTATTGATTCCCATATTTCTAAGTTGAATTAGGAACTTAGACGCAGCAGCATATCGTCCCGAAAAATAGATGACATCCGCCTTCCGCTCACTCATTTCGCCAATAACGCTCACAAAATCGGTTCTTCTTTTATCAAAATTTTTGAAATAGCCGATTTCAATCCCTTTTTCAATGCCTGATTTGTAAAAAGCATTGCTTAATTCTTCTGCATAAGCACTGTTTTCGGTCACAATCGCTATCTTTTTATAGCCATTCTTTTTGCAAAACTCTGCTGTTTTTTCTGCCATACCGTTGTTATTAGGAATCATCCTAAACGTGTATTGCATGTCGGGACTGATAATGTCCATATTCGTTGCTGACGTAATTAAATTGAGAATTCCACCTCGTTCATAAATTTTTGTAACGGGTTTTGTTTTTTCTGACGTTTGCGCTCCAATAACGACAATGATGGACGTATCGTGGATAATTTCATAAGCAATTTCTTTTGATTCATTAATGTCTGCGTGTTGTGCATATTCAATAGATTTCAATGAACGACCTAATACACCACCGTTTTGATTGATATTTTCAATCGCAAGGTTAACGCCTTGATAAAATTCTTTTTTAGTGTCTCCTGGCGCGACAATTGCAATTGTTATTTTCAAATCAAATGAAGAAATTATCTCATCCCAACTTTTATCTATATCAATTCCTATCAATTTAAAAGCACTTTGAATAAATGGGGATTTCTTATAGGTCATTAAATCTGCATACCACAGTTTTTTTGCAACTAAATTTTTACAATTATCAGTTTTAACTTGTGTTTGCGAACAGTAATATTTGGTTTCCGCATAATCAGAAGAACTCAGGAATGGCGGACATTCGGGCTTTTGTTCTGAGAACGTTTTACAATCGTCGTTTTTTTCAGTGAAAATATGACACATTTCTTGATCGGAGTGGAATTTAGCATCTTGAACAAAGATTTTGCATTTAGCGAGTTCATCGTTTTCTTTCGCGATGGATTGTCTCTCTTTGGCTAGTCCCGATTGATCTTCTCTATATTCAAACAATACAATGATTACTAACAACCAAAAAATATATTTAAAATACCTAAACAAGGGATGCCCCCTTTACTTCAGTTTTAAAGTGTTTTGCGAACATTTGTACTGTTTCACCTGATGAATGCCGCATTCTAGTTAAAAATACGGCAATGATTTTAAACATCGATTTTTTGGCTTATCGAGGAAGTTGTGTTATGTCGTTGAAGCTAACAGCATATTCTTCAACGCCTGTTGCCTTACCCAACAAACCTGTTTTAAAGCGAATATCTGCAACGAGTTTTGTGTAGTCTGCGCGAATTTGTAATGCCGCTAATGTAGATTCGGTTAATTGTGCTTCCGTTTGTAGCATACCAAGTATTGAAGAGGGATCTGTCAAAGGAGTGCGTTTCCAAGCAGCAAGAGCAGCCGTATTTTCCTTGACAGCTTGTTCCGCATGACCAATAGCTTGCACATAACGATCAACAAATCCTGAGATGATTAAAATACTTGCATCAATTCCACGTGTAGCTTGATAGACCGATAATTCAGCCTGCTTATAATTTGCACGAGCTTTGTTTAACGCGCCTTCTGCTGCTTGATTGCCAATCGGGTAGCTGAATTCAACACCTGTTGCCCATGTTGGTCCAGGAACATTATTTCCTAATGCCGAAGCCATATCGCCGATGCTAGTACCTTCCTTTAACCCCTGATAACCAACAGCAAGATTTAAATCAACCTGCGGATATAAATCGCGTTCAGCTTTTGCAACGATAAAACCTACTGCTTCTTGTCGTGAGCGAGCTGCTTGCAAATCTAAGCGATTTTCCACTGCTGTTTTTCGCCAAACTGATTGAACTTTTTTAGCGTCAAACGCACTGGGAATAATACCAGACGGAATTTCATCGCTTGGTTCGGCTATCGTCGTAAATTGTTCTGGTGCTACGCCTAACGTTAACGCAAAAGTTGTACGGGCTTGTTCCATTGCCTGTTGTGCTTCAACAACGACTCTATTTTTAGCTACTTTAGCCCCTTCAGCGGTATAAACCACTTGATCGATTTTCTTTTTCATTTTTGGGTCAGAAGCAAATAGTGCAACTTGACTAGAAATTCGTGTGACACGATCTCGGGATGTTTCACGAATTTTAAGCGTATCGGCGGCTAAACGATAATCCCAATAAGCGTGAATTACGTCGTTCGCTAATCCTGTGAGAAAAAATGTGTAATCTTGTACAGCAGATTCTTGACCTTTACGCGCTGAATTCAAAAAAGCAGCAGCGGATTCCGTGCCGCCATTTTTTAACAACGGGATGTTTAATTTAAGATTAACTTGTGTCGTGTTAGCATTCGGTCTGGTATCGGGCGAAAGATTGATTTGATTTAATCGGGTGTCAGAGGCACTCACTGTCGCATTGATACCCGTTTCAAAGTATTTGCTCAATTCTGCGTGTACAGTGGCCAAATTTCTGCCCCAGTAATTATTGTAAACAAAACAAGAAGGTTGGTAAGCATTTGCACTGCATCCAGGTTGCAAATACATTTTGCTATCTTGACCTGAAAATCCAGGTCCGGCTAATGAACCATTAACAAAGTGGTTCAGCGGCTCATAAACTTGCCCATAATTGATTCCAGCCGACGTTGTGGGATTAAACGCACCTTCTTGAATTTCAACTCCTGCTTGTGCGGCTTCAACGCTAGCTTGTTGAATAAAACGAGTTGGGGACTGTTCAAGCGTAATTTTTATCGCATCAGCTAAACTAAGTTTTCCTGACTCATCCGCAAATGAAGATGCGGAAAAACCACTCGCTAAACAGACTAATGCTGTAAATGTTTTTACATTATTTTTTTTATGAATTTTGAACATATTTAAAGCTCGATTTGTGTTAAGTAAATATAAAGTTCGGAGTTGAGGAAGATAGCATTATTGTCAAACCAAATTTAAGACACTGCGATTACTTCAGTTTTTTTACCAGAAGCTAAAACTAGAATTAAACCGACAAACGGCGTGAGTAATAAAGAACCAAAAAAATAACCCCAAAATCCACATCTCCTATTTCTTCCCAGAAATCCAATTACAAGAGCGGCTACAACAACTAAAACGATGCTAGTCATCTTTATTCCATAGTAAAAAACTTAAACAAAACCAAAGTGAGCGCAACTTAAAACGTCCAGTATCCAAAAATAAATACTGGACATAATACACACAACCATCTTTCGATTACTTCGCCTCAGTCGCTAACTTGCCTGTCGGCTCTGGCTTTCCTGAAGGCTCTGGTGTAAGCACACTATCTTTTGCTTTCGCTAAAATAGCAGTGCCTTCTTTCAACTGTTCTTCATAGAATGCTTTAACTGCTTTAGGATCAAAAGTTAAAATTGTGCCGCCTGATTCGAAATGCTCAATAAACACTTTGCCAAGAGCGTAGGTCGCTGCACCACCCGTTGCAGACATACTAACTGCACCCAATACTGAGCCAACAAGTGGAATAACTTTAACAACACTTGCGAGCAAAGGGGCGATTGAATACGACACACCGCCACCGACTAAAGAAGCCACAATGTTTTTACCAACATCTTTTGAGAATTTCACGCCATACAAATTGCTTAACCGTCTCAATAAATCAAGTTGAACGCCAGTAATTCCTACCAAATCAAAAACAGGTACTGGAACAAGCCCTAAACCCGCCGAGTAGTACATGCTCATTCTCACAAGGTGTTCTGCTTCTCTAAGTCTTTCTTCTGGACAAACCATTTCGGGTGCATTTTCAGTCATTTTTTATCTCCAAATATTTTATGCTTAACCAAATACAGGACTTCGAAAGCCCCAGCCGTTGGCATTTTTACACACTCTAGGCGATGGTTCAAATGTTTTATATCTCGTCTTTAGGTGTTACTTTACAACCCACATTGAGCGGGGTGGAATGTTGATTTTTTCAATTTAAATTATCTTAA
>CAZLGN010000003.1:0-32683 GCA_964558865.1 uncultured Methylomagnum sp. | reverse complement strand
TTGGTTTAGATAGCGCGAAATCTATTAAATACAGTGATTTTTTGAATCTTGTTCATCCCGATGATAGGGATTTTCTTGACGCAGAATGGTGCAAAGCCTTAAACGGTGTGCCGTATGAAGTCACGCATCGAATTGTAGTGAATAACCAAATAAAGTGGATACACGAACAAGCCGAATTAACGTTTGATGCCGACAAAAAATTAAAAGATGTATTAGGCACCGCGCAAGACATCACAGCACAAAAACAAGCCGAAATTGCAATGCGTGAAAGTGAAGTACGTTTTCGCAGTATTTTTGAACGTGCCAGTATTGGTATTGCGTTTAGTGATGAAAATGGAAATATCTTGCAAGCAAATCAGTGTTTTCTCGATTTATTGGGATTTAGCTGGACTGAATTAGACGGGATGAATTTTTCAAATTTTACCCATCAAGAAGATTTGTTGTTAGAAACCGCTTTTTTTCAAGAAATTTTAGAAAACAAAATAGATTATTACCGCATGGAGAAGCGTTATCTCACCAAAAATAGCGCGGTCATTTGGGTTGATCTCAACGTCACCGTAATTCGTGACGAGAATAATAAACCCACTAATTTTGTCGGTTTGGTGATTGATATTACCGAGCGTAAAAATGCGGAAGTAGAACTCATTGAAGCCAAAAAAATTGCTGAAAATGCGAATCGGGCAAAATCCGAATTTTTAGCCAATATGAGTCATGAAATCAGAACGCCGATGAACGCGATTTTAGGCTTGACGCAGTTGGTTTTAGAAACAGAATTGACGAATCGGCAACGTGACTTTTTAAGCAAAGTGTATTCCTCATCAAAAGCTCTGCTAGGCATTCTTAACGATATTTTAGATTACTCAAAAATTGAAGCGCGGCATTTAAACATTGAAAGTATTCCTTGCCATTTAGAAACCATTTTGATGAGTGTGGCGGATTTATTTTCAGCAAAATTATCTGAAAAAGCATTGAATTTATATTTTGAACTTGACCCTGCGACACCTTATACGATTTTGTCTGACCCGTTACGAATTAACCAAATTCTTAATAATTTAGTCAGTAATGCAATTAAATTTACGTCACAAGGTGAAATTCAAATCCAAGTTAAACCGCTACAAAAGCAAGGTAATATTCAAACGCTGCAATTTTCAGTTTTTGATACGGGAATTGGTTTATCACCGCAACAAATGGATTTGTTATTTCAACCGTTTACGCAAGCCGATAATTCTATTTCACGCAAATACGGCGGCACAGGTTTGGGACTGGCGATTTGTTATCGTTTGGTGAATCTGATGAATGGTGAAATTGGCGTTAGCAGCGTTCAAGGCGAAGGCTCAACGTTTAGTTTTACGATTGATGTGTTATTACCAAAAGAGGCTGAAAATTCACTTATCGAATTGCAAAAACTCAAAGGGCTGCGCGTTCTAGTAGTTGATGACCAATTAACGTCGGTAACGATTTTGCAAAACTTGCTTGAAGCGTGGGGAATAGAAGTTGAAATTGCGATTTCAGGGCGTGAAGCCTTGGATAAAATTCAGCAAGCAGACTTTTCTAAAAACTGTTTTGATGCGATTTTACTCGATTGGCACATGCCCGATATTGATGGTTTAGACGTTGCACGGCAATTGCGCGAGCATCCGTGTTGCGGACGTTCTTTGGTGATTATTATGGTGACAGCTTACGACAAACAAGAGCTGTTTATCAAAAGTGCTGAACTGAATATAACGAACATTCTGACTAAACCGATTATTCCGTCTGCCGTTTTTAATGCGTTACTTGATAATCCAAATCACCCCGTTCATCTTTATAAATCACGACGGATTGACGAGGGTGAAAAAGTGCTTTTGGATATGCGGGTTTTATTAGTGGAAGATCATAAAATTAACCAACAAGTTGCGATGGAATTTTTAACTTCACGCGGTGCGTCGGTGACGATTGCAAATCATGGCGTAGAAGCGATTGAACATTTTAAAAATGCGACCTTTGATGCCATTTTGATGGATTTGCACATGCCAGAAATGGATGGTTTAGAAGCGACCCGCCGAATTCGCGTCTTACCAAAAGGCGATACTGTGCCAATTATTGCCATGACAGCCGCCGTGATGAATGAAGATAAAGAATGCTGTTTAAACGCGGGAATGGTTGATTTTATTGCAAAACCTGTGCAGGTTGAGCAACTCATTCAAGTGCTTTGTCATTGGGTTAAAAAAGAGAATTTCGATGTAGAAATCAATGTCAATGCGGGGCAATTTCAGCCTGTTGCATTGGATATATCGGCGGCATTAAAGCGATTGAATGGCAATTACGCGCTGTTGTCACGATTACTGAATGATTTTGTGCAAGAACACGAAAAAACCATTGAACAGCTTAATGTTTTGCTCGAAAATCAAGAATTTGAAACGGCTAAAAAATTGCTGCATTCGATTAAAGGCGTGAGTGCGAATTTAGGTGCGAATTCCCTAAGTCAAAGCGCGTCGCAATTAGAACAGCAAATTAAAGATGAAGTCGCATTAACGGCGTTATCTTTGTTTTCAACGACAATGGTGCAAACACTCACTACGATTGAAGAATTTAAATTAAATGCCAAACAATCTGTCATGACGTTGAATTCGGGTAGTGCATTACCAAACCAAGAATTACTGCCTTTGCTTGAAGCATTGCGCCCTTATTTAGAAAATAGTGACCTCCTTCCTGAATCATTTTTAGAACCGTTAAGAGCCGTTAAATCACAAGAACCTATCAAAACGCTATTAAATAAACTATGGAACCAGCTCGATGCGTTTGACTATAACGGCGCATTAACTACACTAGAACAACTTATTATTTTAATTTCGGATTCTTCATTATGATTTTTCCCGCCGCTGCTGAAAAACCACTTTTATTGCTTGTTGATGATGTGCCTATAAACATTCATTTTCTTGCAGCATCAATGAGTAGTCTATATCGCATTAAAATTGCAACCAGTGGTCAACAAGCGTTAGATATTGTGGCGAAAATCGAAAAACCCGATTTGATTTTGCTCGATGTGATGATGCCAGAAATGAACGGCATTGAAGTATTACAACATTTACGCGCTAATCCTGAAACCTTGCATATTCCTGTTATTTTCGTTTCGGCAGACGTATCCGAACAAACGCAATTAGACGGTTTATCACTTGGCGCGGATGATTATTTAACAAAGCCTGTCGTGGTGAGTATTTTATTAGCACGAGTGCGAAATATCTTGGAACGAAAACGCGCTCAAGCACAGTTACGACTTGCCTCTCATGTATTTGATCACAGTGGCGAAGCGATTATGGTATCGGATAGCGAGAACAAAATTATTAGCGTGAATCCCGCTTTTACCAAAATGACAGGTTACGAACTCAATGAAGTGTATGGCAAAAATCCCCGTTTTCTTTCTTCGGGGCGTGCGTCTAAAGAATTATACGAATTGATGTGGGAAACCATTCATGAGAAATCTTTTTGGCAAGGCGAAATGTGGGACAGGCATAAAGATGGCAGAATTTATCCAAAATTACTGATTATTTCGGTGGTGCGAAATAAACAAGGAAAGATCGATTATTACATTGGCAGTTTCACCGATATTAGCGAACAAAAAGTGGTTGAAGAACGCATTAAACATATCGCGCATCACGATCCATTAACACAATTACCTAATCGTTTGTATTTACAAGTAAGTTTGCAGCAATTTTTAACGATGGCGCGTCGAAATAACGAACAAATTGCGTTGATGTTTATTGATTTAGACCGTTTTAAAATTATTAACGACACGCTTGGGCATCATATTGGCGATGGATTACTGATTGAAGTGGCTAATCGATTGAAAGCAACCGTGCGAGAATCGGACGTAGTTGTGAGACTTGGCGGTGATGAATTTGTAATTGCGTTAATGGGAAAAAATATCGCGCATCTTGCGGCAACGATTTCAGAAAAAATTCTGCATGATTTAAATCAAACTTACGTTATCGATTTTAATTCACTGCATACTACGCCGAGTATTGGTGTGGCGATTTATCCGCAGGATGGTGAATGCTCAGATACTTTGATGAAAAATGCGGATAATGCGATGTATCATGCAAAATCCTTAGGGCGTAATAATATTCGGTATTTTTCTGACATCACGCAAAAAGATAATAGCGAACTTCTTACCTTTGAACATGATTTATACGAAGCGGTCGAAAATGAGCAATTTCATTTGCATTATCAGCCTCAAATTGACAGCGCGACACGGAAAATTATTGGCGTAGAAGCCTTATTGCGTTGGAATCATCCAACATTGGGAAATGTGCCACCCGATAAATTTATTCCGCTTGCTGAAGAAACAGGCTTGATTTTGAAATTGGGCGAATGGGTTTTAAATACGGCGTGCAGGCAATTACGAGAATGGAAAAGTTTAGGGATTTCGGTGCGAATGGCGGTAAATCTATCCATGCACCAGTTACGTTCGCCTAAATTAGTCGATTTAATTCGCCAAATTTTGGAAGAGAATCAGCTCGAACACGGTGATTTAGAACTCGAAATTACCGAGTCCGTTGCGATGACCGAACCCGATAAAGTAATCAAATTATTAAATCAATTACGCGCAATCGGTGTTGAACTGGCAATTGATGATTTTGGTACAGGTTATTCTTCGTTGGCGTATTTGAAGTTATTGCCAATTCAACGTTTAAAAATTGATAAATCCTTCGTTGCAGATATTGAACGTAATGGTAATGATGCCGCCATTTGCAACGCTTGCATTGCATTGGCACACGCCCTTGGAATTGAAGTGATTGCCGAAGGAGTTGAAACGCAAGGGCAATTGAATTTCATCGTCACATCACGCAGTCAAATTATCCAAGGCTTTTTCTTTCATAAACCGTTATCGGCGGAAGATATACTGAAATACTTGTTAATCGTTCAAGTAGTGTAATGTATCGAATGTGAAAACAGCTGAGACGAAAAATCTGTCAAACTTTTGTCACAACCGATAAACTTAAACCGTCGCCATTCGGGCGACATCTTTTTATCATTTTTTTAGTTTTACATTTTAGGAGCCACAAATGGCAAGAGTTACCATCGAAGATTGTTTAGAAAATCTTGAAAACCGTTTTAAATTAGTTTTATTAGCAAGCACTCGCGCTCGTCAATTAAGTCATGGCGCGACGGAATTTGTAAAACGCGGTAAAAATAAAGATACGGTTGTCGCGTTGCGTGAAATCGCGGCAGGTCATGTGACCGAAGCCAACGTTTTAGCGTTACATCGTGTAGGCGAAATGCACGACCATCAACATCCTGTTAATCCCTTGTTTTAATTCTCACCATTTAAAAATTTTCATGACTGCATCCAAATCCCGCGTCGCATTACCCGCTGAACTGTTAGAACTCAATACGACATTCGAACAACTATTAGTCACTCGTTTATCTAACATTTTAGAAACGTATTTAGATGCAGCACATGTTTCCCAGTGTTTGCGAGCTTATGAATTTGGTGCGGCCGCTCACAAAGGGCAATTCCGCAAAAGCGGTGAACCTTATATTTGCCACCCCGTTGCGGTAGCGATTAGTTTGGCTGAAATCCGAATGGATGCCGACGGAATTACCGCCGCGATTTTGCACGATGTTGTTGAAGATACGAAAATTACGAAAGCTGAACTCGCCACGCAATTCAATAATGAAGTCGCTGAATTAGTCGATGGCGTAACCAAATTATCAAAAATAGAAAATCAATCACACGCCGAAGCGCAGGCTGAAAATGTTCGCAAAATGTTTTTAGCGATGGCAAAAGATTTGCGCGTGATTATTGTGAAACTCGCTGACCGTTTACACAACATGGAAACGCTAGGCGTAATGTTACCGCCGAAAAAACGGCGTATTGCTCGCGAAACCTTGGATATTTACGCGCCAATCGCCAACCGTTTGGGCATGAATTCAATTCGGCATAAATTGGAAGGTTTGAGTTTTGAAGCAATGTATCCGTGGCGTTTTGCGGTATTAAGTCATGCGATTAAAAAAGCGCGTGGCAATCGTCGCAAAATGATTGATACCATTGAAAGCACAATTCGAGCGCGATTAGAAGCCGCTGATTTTCCATGCGATGTAGCGGGACGTGAAAAAAATATCTACAGCATTTACAAAAAAATGGTGAAGAAAAAAATTCCACTCGCTGACGTTTTTGATGTGTATGCGTTTCGAATTTATTGCGACGATGTCGATGCGTGCTATCGCATTTTGGGCATGATGCACAATTTATATAAACCCGTTCCTGGAAAATTCAAAGATTACATTGCCTTACCAAAAGAAAATGGCTATCAATCGTTACATTCGGTTTTGATTGGTCCTTATGGCGTGCCGATTGAAGTACAAATCCGCACCCACGAAATGCACCGAATGTCAGAATCGGGGATTGCCTCGCATTGGCTTTATAAATCTGAAGTGGATAAAACCCGCAACTTCCAAGCCTTAGCGAATGAATGGCTCAAAGATTTACTCGAAATTCAAAAAAGTGCGGGCGATTCACTCGAATTTATCGATAATTTGAAAGTCGATTTATTTCCCCAAGAAGTGTTTGTTTTCACGCCAAATGGCGGAATTATCAAATTGCCGCGTGGTTCGACAATTGTGGATTTTGCTTATGCAGTACATACCGATTTAGGAAACGCCTGTATTTCAGCGCGAATCGATAAACAACTTATTCCTTTACAAACCGCATTAGAAAGTGGTGTGACGGTTGAAATTATTACTGGCGATCATGCACGTCCCAATCCGTTGTGGCTAAATTATGTTGTGACGGCGCGGGCAAGAACCGCGATTCGCAACCGTTTGAAACATATTGAAGGACAAGAGGCTCTCAATTTAGGACGACGTTTGCTTGAAAATGAATTGTCGGTAATGAATATCAAATTGGTGGAAATCAGCAATGAAAAAACCACCGCATTGTTAAAAGTCATGGGCATTAAAACGTTGGATAAATTGCTCGAAGCGATTGGACTGGGAAATAAAATGCCCTTTCTGGTGGCAAAACAACTAACACAAGATAACGTTAATACTCACGTTAAACTCAACGACAACGGAAAAAATCAAAATCATCCGCTGATAATTAAAGGCACGGAAGGCATGGTGGTGACGTTGGCAAAATGCTGTCGTCCGATTCCTGGGGATTCGATTATCGGTTTTTTCAATCCTGGCAAAGGAATTGTGGTGCATCAGTACGATTGTCATAATTACGCGCTGATTAAAAAGAAACACAATAATTGGCTTGATGTGGAATGGGGAAAGGATGCACAGGGTGATTTTGCGACCGAAATTCGAATTGAAATTTTAAATCAGCGCGGTTCTTTAGCGACAGTTGCAGCGACAATTTCAGAGTTGGAGTCTAACATTGAAAACGTCACAGTTGTTGAGCAAGAAGCGCGAGTTTGTGTGGATTCGATTATTTTAACCGTACAAAATCGCGTGCATTTAGCGAAAATCATGCGTCGATTAAAAGAATTATCGATTGTATTGAAAATCACTCGAGTGAAAGGTTAAAAATGAGTTTTCCAAACAAATTGCCTGAATATATCAGCGAACAACAATATCTTGAAGACGAAAAATTTCGTGAATTCAAAAGCGAATATATTGACGGCGAAATCTATCCGATGGTGGATTTTGGCAAAGATGGCGAAATTCGTGCGATGGCTGGTGCTGGAAAAAATCATCAGAGGTTGATTTTTAATTTGTGTGGTGAATTGTATTCACATTTAAAAGGTACACCCTGCGAAGCATTTAGTTCCGACACCAAAGTTCGTGCAGACACTGGCAAAAAATACTTTTATCCTGACATTGTCGTAACGTGCGAAAAAGAGACAGACAACGATTCAGATTACGTCGAGCTGCCACGCATTATTGTTGAAGTGTTATCGGAATCCACCCGAAAATATGATAAAACGTTTAAACGCCTTGTTTATCAAACGATTCCAAGTTTGGAGGAATATGTTTTGATTGAACAAGACAGGGTAAAAATTGAAGTGGCGCGTCGCTCACAAACTTGGCAATCGAGTTTTTATTTTTTAGGCGACGATGTAACCTTTGAATCTATCGATTTAACCTTGTCTGTTTCGGACATTTACCAACGTGTTGAAAATGATGAAATGCGGGCATTTTTTGTTCAATCTGCGACGTGAATGATGATTGTTTCATCATCGGCAGCTTGTTGAATCGATTCTAATGTTTTAGGGCTTTGACGATGATTCACAAAATAGCTATTTCCTTCAATTTTTTTCGCCAATTTCTTCGCTTCCGACGCTAAATCCGCAATATCAACGTGCGACTGACAATGAATCGTCGTCAAAGGTGAAACTAATCCAACCGATAAACTGCTCAGTGGAAAAAAACATTTTTCGCCCGTTCGGCTTTCCGCTCGAATTCCGCCTGCCTGCACATCCGATTCAGTATAAAAACTCGGCACCAATTTTTCAAAAGTTTGTAACACCAGTTCGCAACGCTGTAACCAATCTTCTCCCGTAAAAATCACAATAAAATCATCGCCGCCAATATGTCCGATTCGTCCACTTTCAGGTGGAATACACTGATTTAACGTCGTGGCGACGGCTTTGATAATGTCATCGCCCGCGCTGTAACTGTAAATATCGTTAAACGGTTTGAAATTGTCTAAATCGAAATAGCCAAATGCAAACGGCGTTTTACTGGCAATAAGTTGATTAACTTGCTCATTTATCGGCACGCTACCTGGTAATAAAGTGAGCGGATTCGCGTGTTTCGCGTTGTCAATTTGTTGGGCGGTAATTTTTTCAAGCAACGATAAAATAGTCGCCACGCCTGTATATTTGCCTTCTTGAGTAATAATAAACGCTTGTTCATGGTGCATTGTGGAGGTTAATTTTTTACTCACCAATTCAATCGGCGTATTGAAATCAACGCATAACGGCGTTTGTTCAATAAACGTTTTAATCGGTTTTCGACCATACAATTCCATGCCGTAACGACTTGAAAATAATTGTGAAAGGAACGCTTCTCTGAAAATAATTCCCGATGGCACATCGTAATCAATCAGCGGCAACATGGTTAAATCAGAATCTTGTTGAAATAACGTCATCACATCACTAATAGGTGTTTCAGCGGAAATCGGCGAAATAAACTGACTGATTGTTTCAACGGAGTTTGAATTTGCCCACAATGGCGATTTGTCTTCAATAATCTTTTCTAGTGAAAATACGACGGGATCAAATTTTGCCAATGGAATCAATGCGGGACGCGCTAAAAAATGACCTTGACCATAAGCAATGCCTAATTGCTCAATTACTTTAAGTTCGGCTTCAGTTTCAATGCCTTCGGCAATCACTTTGCAATTTAACGAACTCGCCATGCCTTGAATTGAACGGACAAAATTGAGTTTTATCGAGTCATTTTGTAATTCTCGAATAAAATGCGGGTCGATTTTGACATATTCGGGAAGCAGTTCTGACCACAAACGCAAACTCGAATATCCCGCGCCTAAATCATCTAATGCTACTTCAAAACCCATGCTGCGATAGTGCATCAACGCTTCGCCCATCAATTCGCAATTGTCTGTCGGTTTGTGTTCGGTCAGTTCAATAACGACATTATTGGGATTTAAACCAAATTGTTCTAAATAACGTAATGTTTCGCCTTTTTTAAATTCGGGTTCAAACAAAACGTGTGGCGTAACGTTTAAAAATAATTTTGCCTCTAAATGAAAACTCGAAAAATGTTTAATACTTAATTCACGACAAGCAAATTCCAATTGCGAACTCAAACCGTAACGTTCTGCGACATCAAATAAATTTAGCGGATTGTGCAGCGGGCTATTTGAAGGACCTCGCATTAAGGCTTCATAGCCGATAATTTTTTTTTGCGTTAAAGAGACAATCGGTTGGAAGTACGGTGTAAGTTTTTTATGTTCGAGAATAGAAGTGAGTTCTTGTTGTAACGAAGACATAATGTAAAACCTATTGTTAATTAAGATAAATACGGATTCAGTATTAGAAATGTAGACTTTTTTAATGACAAAATCATGACAGCTATTATTGGGAAGTAACAAAAAAACCCTAAAACGGCATGGCTGTTTTAGGGCTTTTTTGAATGCGTTAAAAATTAGTTTTCGTCAGGTAATTTCAAATCTGCTGACATTGCCCAAGGTGAAAATGGAAACGGTAGAATTTCAGTTCCAAACGTCAAAAATAACAAAAGATGATAATCGTAAATGGCTAAACCGCGCCCGAAACTCAAAATGTGAGTATTTTTTTCACCCGTTAGTAAAACAAAAAATAATTGTAACAAAATAATCGCCCACGCTAACCATCGAACGAGTGTGATAACGACTGCAAACAGCAACATCAGAAAAATCCGCTGCCAGATTTTTACTTGCGATAAGTGGGTGTTGATTTGTTCTTCCATCGTTTTAACCTCTGTTCATAATGTCGCGTAAATCGAGAGCTGCTGCGTTGGCACGCGCAATGTAGTTCGCCATCGATAACGAATAGTTAGCAAATAAACCGTAACCGCTGCCATCTAAAACCATTGGACTCAGTGTTGGCGTTAAGCTGTTTTCAAGTTCACGAATCATAACATCGAGTGTTCGCATCGCACGTTTGTCGAGCAAAATATCGTGAAAATCGTGTTTAATCGCTCGCAAAATATGCAATAACGCCCAACTTGCGCCGCGTGCTTCGTAAAATACGTTATCGATTTCCATCCAACCCACTTTTGCCGCAACTTTGCCGCTGGCTTCTTCGAGTTCTAAATTGGTTAAACCTGGCGCAAAGTTACTACTTGATGCGTTAGAACTTAATCGCGTAGACAAATCGCCTAAACGTTTAATAACAACCTCGGTGTATTGCCACAAGTTATCTGCTCGCGAATAAAACTGTGCTTTTTTGCCTTTGCTTGGATCACGCAAACGTTCCATATATTTGTGTAAGGCTTGAATCCCTTTTTCATATTCGGCTTCCGTCGCAGGTAACGCCCATGAATTTGGCTCGTAATAAAAATAGGGTTCCGCGATTGCTAAATCGGGATCTTCGCCTGATTGCGATTGGTCACGCGAAAAATGGTTCCGTAACGCGGTGGACGCATCACGCAACATCACTAATGCGCCCATTTCCCAACTGGTGATGTTATCAAGTAACACGCCTGGTGGCGCAACGTCGTTGGTGATATAGCCGCCACTTTTGTTTAAAAGCGTGTCGGCAATATGTGCCAACGTTGCGGAATAGGTGTAACCCAATGGTAAATCTGCCGCCAAAACCTCATAACTCGCGGCTTCGGGTGCGCCATGTTCGCCTTCGGTATTTTCGCCTTCAGCAGGTTGTTCGACAGCGGTGAGACCCGCTTGTGAAATAGCCGATTCTAAAATGTTAAATTGGTGAGGTTCTCGTCCCCACCATTGACTTAGCACAAATAGAATTGAAACACCGATTGCCGCTAAAACACCGAGTATCCATGCCGTGCCTTTTGATTTTATGTCTGATATTTTTTCGCTTGCCGCCATAATTTGACCCTTTTAAGGAAATAGATTGCGTGGTTGAGATTGAAAAGTGTGGCGCATAGTAGCAGGTTTTGAGTGTTTTTTGCGCGGCTAAACGGGCTTTTTTTTCGCTCGCGGATGCGCGTTGTCGTAGACCTTCGCTAAATGTTCAAAATCCAAATGGGTATAAATTTGTGTGGTTGCAATGTTACTGTGTCCGAGTAATTCTTGAACTGCGCGTAAATCTTGACTGGATTGTAATAAATGACTGGCGAAAGAATGACGTAAAGCGTGTGGGTGAACGTGTTGTGAAATGCCTTTTTTGATACACCATTTTTCAAGTCGAGATTGAACGCTGCGTTGACAAAGTCTGTTGCCGTTTTGTGATAAGAAAACAGCTAATTCCTTTTTGTTTCGCGCCACACGGTGTTTTAACCAATTTTGAAGGGCGAAAATAGCTTTGCTGCCAATCGGTAGAATTCGTGCTTTGCAGCCTTTTCCTGATTGAACACGCAATGATTTATCCTTTAAATCCAAATCGGGTAAATTTAAATGAACCAATTCACTCAAGCGCAAACCTGATGAATAAAATAATTCAAACATCGCTAAATCGCGAACTTCCAAAACGGAATCGGTACCAGCGTCCAATAAACCGCTGACTTGATCAACATCTAACGTTTTCGGCAATTTTCGAATAGATTTCGGTGCTTTGACATATTTTGCGGGATTGAGTGTTACCAATTCGTTTTTTAATAAATACTGATAAAAACAACGCATGGCGGACAATTCACGTTGCAAACTCGCGCTACTTAAACCCAGTCGATGACGATTCGCAATGTGTTGGCGAATATCATTGGGTTGTAATTCCGACCAATGTTCAAATTTTTGCTTTATACAAAATTCGGTCAATTGGCGCAAATCACGTTGATAATTTGTCAGTGTATGAATCGAAACGCGCCTCTCGGTTTCTAACTGAGTGAAAAAATCAGCAAGTTGTTTTTTGGCGATGGGCTGCAATTATTTCGACCGTTTTGTACTGTTGAAGTTGTACGAAGAGACCACGTTATTTTTGTTAAAACGAATGACTAAATCTTCTGAATTGCCGTTACTAAATAAACTGTAATTATAATCGCCATAAGTCCACGTTTTTAAACCGTTCTCAACACCTGTTCGCCAAGGCGTGCCGAATAAATTGGTGATGTCCGCTTGGGTACTTTCGCCGATTTTGATACTTGAAACTTGTCCCGCTGGAAATTCATGCCCAACGGTCACACAACCCGAAAGAAACCCTGCGGATAACATAACAACAGCTATGCGGACAATTTTTTGAACATTAAACATGGTGCTTTTCATGGATTATTTTCCTGAATTTATTGAAAATTTGGCGATTAGTTGATTAGAAATCAGGCTCTAAAAATCGTCCAGCGCGAATCATTTCGCTAGTTTTACCGCATTTCGTTGATCACGTTTTACGGCGTATAAGGCTTCATCTGCGAGCGTAATCAGTTCTTTCCAGGTAGGATTGCCATTTTGCGAACACGCCACGCCAATACTCACCGTCATCGGTTTTAACAGTGGCACATTTTCAGCTTGATTCGTTTCAATCGTTTTGCGTAATCGTTCTGCCAATAACAACGCTTCTTTGCCTTCCGTATTGGGCAAAATCACTAAAAATTCTTCTCCGCCTAAACGGCACGGAATATCGGTTGTTCTCGCACAGGTTTTCATCATTTTTGCGGCATGAATCAAAACCAAATCGCCCGCATCGTGTCCTAGGGTATCGTTCACCGATTTAAAATGATCTAAATCCAACATCAACACACTAATTGGACGTTTATTGCGTTGTGCGCTTGCCCATTCTTGCTCTAAACGATTTAACGAATAACGGCGATTCGATAAACCCGTTAAAACATCAGTATTCGCAATCAATTCTAAACGGCGATTTGCTACTGCGAGTTCAGCAATATAACGCTGTAAATCTTTACGTTCTCTTTCAACTTCCTGTTGCAACGTGATAATTCGTTGACCCGCTCGAATTCGTGCCAATAAGACTTTTAAACTAATCGGCGAGGTAACGTAATCGTCAATTCCTGCGTTGAATGCTTCAATCAATGCGCTTTCTTCTTCGGTTGAAGTCAGCATAATGATATAAATCGAACTGCCCCACGTTGATGAATGTAGCGTTTTCGAAAGTTCAATCCCGTTCATTGGCTTCATGTGCCAATTGGTGATGATTAAATCGGGTTTGTTTTCCAACGCATATTTCAACGCCGAATCACCGTCTTTACACGCCGCAACTTTATGACCCGCTGAGGTCAATTGTTTTGATAACCGCGCCAACATCATCAAATCATCGTCAACGACTAAGATATTCAAACCCGATAATAGATTTTTTCCAACGCCAAGTTCAGGAGCCGATTGGCGAATATCCGTTTTAACGTTAATCATTTTTCCCCATTCCTGCCACTGCTTCAAATCATCTTCGAGAAATATGGCTAATTCGGATTCATCAAATGAATGATGTGCAGCTTCAACAATTAAATCGGGCATCAATACTTCGCGATAGGCTTCATCCGCCACACAATAATTTGCCACTTGTTGAGCAAAAATCAATTGTTTTGCTAATCGATTTGCTTTCGATAAATTGTCATTAACGGTTTCAAAGCTGAGTTTAATTCCTTCTAAAAATAAATCTGAAAATCCCCAATCTGCCAATAACATTACTGTTAATGTGTTGTGATTAATGGCAAAACGTTCTTGTTCCAGTTTTAAAAGCTCGACACCTTTTGCCTTGGCAATACATTCACCATAACTTTCAGACCATGCGGTTGCTAAAGCTAATCGCCCAATATCCATTAGCAAACCCAGCGTAAAAGCCTCTTCAGAGCTAATTACTCGTTCTCGACCACTCAAACTGGTAATCACGACAGCTGCCGCCAACGATTTTGACCAATATGCAGGATAATCAAAATTAGGACAACGGCTATAATTGTCATTGCCGACTAGCGATAAACTTAAAGCGAAGTTTTTTACCGCCGTCATTCCCATCATCATAATCGCGTCATTGATATTTGAAATCGAGCGATTTGCGCCTATGCTGGCAGAATTCGCAAATTGTAAAATGCGTCCTGTCAACGCGGGATCCAATTTCACCAATTTCGATACGTCGTTAATTTCAGCATCATCACGTTGTAATAATTTCATGATTTCTAACGCTGTACCTGATGGAGAAGGCAAACGATTAGACGTTTTTAATTCATGGAAGTTAAAATTTTGGCTCATAAATTACGTTTCCCGTTATTTTCGTTCAGTTAAAACATCAATTAGTTTTTTGGTTGAATGGATAATGTTTTCAGTCATTATTTCAAAATTCGCAATTTTATTTTCACGCGCTGTAATTTCTAAAGTGGTAATTTCAAGCACCAATGCTTTGGCACAAAAATGATTAACCACATTTTTTAAAGCGTGAGCCGCATCAGCTAATGCAGCAAAATCCTCGGCTTGTAAATCATGTTGCAGTTGCTTTAATAATTCAGGTGCTTGATTTAAAAATAATTGCACCATTTCGTCGAGTAATTCTTCATCGCCATCTAATTGCGCTAATGCCGCCACCTCATTCCAAGCAGCGGGCAAATTCACCGCCAATTTTTCATCGTCATTTTGTGATTCGATTTTTTCGGATGATGGCAAAATATGAAGCGTCGGTTTCAACCACGTTGTCAGAATTTTATTAAAACTGTGGCGATTAAACGGTTTGCTTAAATAATCATTCATGCCGACAGCTAAACATTTTTCGCGTTCACTGTTCGCATTATAAGCAGTCAATGCGATAACAGGAATTGACGTGCTGTAACAATGCGTTAATTCTTTAGCGCGTAAGCGTTGAGTCGTTTCGTAACCGTCCAAAATCGGCATTTGGCAATCCATTAAAATTAAGTCGTAACGTGTTTTATCAAATAATTCGCAGGCTTCCGCCCCATTTTTCGCCACATCGGGTATCACTTTAAAACGCGCTAACGCCGCAATAATCACTTTTTGGTTAATCATATTATCTTCAACGACAAGAATACGTTTATCGCTGAGATCGGCATAAATAATTTCAGATTTTACGGTTGTAACTATTTGCGGTGTGTTTGAAATGGTATTCCACATTGCATCAAATAATTGTGTGGCGCGAACAGGTTTAAATAGACAGCACGAAAAGCCCAAATTATGCCGCTCTGTTTCGCCAATAAAACCGCTTGATGATAATAAACGCGGCGTATGACTTAAAAGGGGATTAGCAATCATCGATTGCGCGACTTCGCGTCCGTCCATATCAGGCAATTCTAAATCGATAATCACCATGTCGTAAGGTTGTTCGCTTAATGCGGCAATTTCTAATTTTAATAGACCAGCATTTCCCGTGGATTCTGTTTGAACAACGCATTGCCACGCATTTAAATGATGCGTAAAAATTTCTCGATTCGTCGCATTATTATCAATCAGTAAAACACGAGTTCCTGCTAAATAGGTGGGTAATGCTGGCGGTTGTTGTGCCGCTAATCGCAATGGCAAATCGAACCAAAACGTCGAGCCTTGTCCTTGACTACTTTCCACGCCGATTGTGCCGCCCATTACATCGACCAGATTTTTTGAAATCGATAATCCTAATCCTGTGCCACCAAATTTACGGGTTGTGGAGGTGTCGGCTTGATTAAACGGGGTAAAAAGTTGCGCTTGTTGTTCGGGCGTAATGCCGATACCGCTATCTTGAATTTCAAATCGACAACGTATTCCACCATCAACGCCTATTGTTTGAATTACTCGCACATTGACTTCGCCTTGCTCGGTGAATTTCAGTGCATTACCTAACAAGTTAGTCATAATTTGACGCAAACGAGTAGGATCGCCCAACCATAAAATCGGAAAATCCGAAGGAATAAAGCACGTTAATTCAATCTGTTGGTCTGCTGCTCTACTTGAAAGAAGGGTACAAACATCATCAATCACCGACGGTAAATTAAATTCAACGTTTTCCAACTGCATTTTGTGTGCTTCGAGTTTAGAAAAATCTAAAACATTATTCAGTATTGTCAGCAATGATTCGGCAGAATTGGCGGCGGTGTGTATTAAATCGGATTGTTCATGTGTCAAATTTGTGTCATTCAATAAATCTAACATACCTAAAATGCCATTCATTGGCGTGCGAATTTCGTGACTCATATTCGCTAAAAATTCGGATTTCATTTCAGCCATTTTCATTGCCGCATCGCGTGACGAAGCTAATGAAAGTTGCGCCTGTTCTTGTAATAACGCCAACGCCATCATTTCACCGACTTGTTTTAGCATTCCAATTCGTCCTGTGTTTTGAATTGGCTTTGTATCGGTGTACAAAAATAACACGCCCATCACGTTTCCAGCATACGTTATTGGCACAATGTAATGACCATGTGCGTCATCTTCGTTGAATTCTACGGCGTTACGAGAATCACAAAAACATTCGTTGGCAACCGTGATTTCAGTCGATTTCGCCGCGTTGCCACAAATGCCAGCACCAATCACAATTTGCTGTTCACGGTTGATAAAATCGTCGCTGAAGTCGCCATTTAACACGAATAAATCTAAAAATTTTGCATTAGCATTCTTAATAAAAATACCGCCTTTGCGTTGTAAATTAAAGGCTTGTAATTCAAATAGCAGCGTTAAAACTTGAGTAAAACGGTTTTTCAACGATTCTTGTTGTTGCAGTGCAGCGGAAATGGCTAATCGTGCGGCTTTATCTGCATTTTCAGTTCGTAATCCTTCCTCTCTCGCTACATTTACACTGCAATCGCGTTGAATTTGAACATAACCGTTGATTTCTCCATTCGATTTTAAAATCGGTGTGATATTTACTGCCGCCCAATAATCAACGGTTTTTGTAGATTCCGCCGTGAATGGATGTTCAATCACTTTTCGACGATTTAACAAACGCCCTGACCATGACGAACCTTTTTTTAAAGCCGCAAACATTTTAACTAAGGTATTTCGATTGATGTTATCGCTATTCAATATCTTTGGCGGATGTCCAATCAATTGATTGCTAGTCCAACCACTTAACCGAATAAAAGCAGGATTGATGTATTCAATCAATCCATTGGCATCAGTAATTAACACCATTTCGTTACTGGCTTCTAAACCTTGTTTTAGTGTCAATAATTTTAATTCAGCATTTTTTTGTTCTGTAATTTCACGACGAATTGAAAGGTATTGACACGGTTTGTCACAGCCCTTCAAAAGGGGAGCTATAGTGCTATCAACCCAATAAAATTCGCCATTTTTTCGGCGATTACAAAATTGCCCATGCCACGTTTCGCCGCTTGATATTGTTTGCCAAAGTTGTGCAATAAACGTTTTATCGTGATAGCCCGAATTGATGATGGCATGTGTTTGTCCAACTAGCTCCTCAATGGTGTAGCCAGAAACTTCACAGAATTTTTCATTTGCGTAAAGAATCAAACCGTCAAGGTCAGTTAAGCTAATTAAAACGTGCCTATTCAATAATTTTTGTGCAGCACTATTTAATTCAAAGCGTTCAGTTAAATCTGAAAATATCGGAGAAAATGGTGCATCGAAACGAAGAGCTTTAGTCATATTTTAGAATTCGATTTGCGTTGTAACTGCTGTAACTAATAGGTTAAGCAGTATATAATCCCACGTTTTCGTTAAACTTTCACTAAATTCACACTGGAAAAAAGCATGCTGGGCAAACTCGTCAAACTCGTTATAGGTAGCCGCAACGACAGGCTGATTAAGAAAAAAAGAGTATTAGTTAAAAAAGTCAACGCACTGTCTTCGGAGTACGAAAAACTGTCTGATGAAGCGTTACAAGCTAAAACGCAAGAATTTCGTAACCGTTTAGAAAACGGCGAAAAACTGAATAATTTATTACCCGAAGCCTTTGCTACGGTGCGCGAAGCGTCAACGCGCGTTTTTGGCATGCGTCATTTCGACGTGCAGTTAATCGGCGGCATGATTTTACACAAAGGTAAAATCGCGGAAATGAAAACGGGCGAAGGTAAAACCTTAATGGCAACGCTCGCATCGTATTTAAACGCTTTACCCGCTCGCGGCGTTCACGTTGTTACCGTTAATGATTATTTGGCGAAACGTGATTCTGAAACCATGAGCAAACTTTACCATTTTCTCGGTATGAGTACGGGCGTTATTTTAAGCCAAATGGAAGCTCACGAACGCCGTGCCGCTTACAATTGCGATATTACTTATGGCACAAATAACGAATTTGGTTTCGATTATTTGCGTGACAATATGGCATTCACGCTCGAACACAAAGTCCAACGGGATTTGCATTTTGCGGTGGTCGATGAGGTCGATTCGATTTTGATTGATGAAGCCAGAACGCCACTCATCATTTCAGGGCCTACTGACGATACGAGTGATTTATATATCAAAATCAACGCCATCATTCCGCATCTCAAAAAGCAACTCAAAGAACATGAAGTCGGCGATTACTCGGTTGATGAAAAATCAAAACAAATTCATTTAACCGAAGATGGTCACGAAAACATTGAACGTTTACTCGCTGAACACGGTTTGATTCAAGAAGGTACAAGTTTATACGACGCAATCAATTTGCGATTGATGCACTATATGAATGCTGCATTACGCGCTCACACTTTATTTAGACGGGATGTTGAATATATCGTCAAAGAAGACCAAGTAATTATCGTTGATGAATTTACAGGTCGCACGATGCCAGGTCGTCGCTGGTCTGAAGGCTTACATCAAGCGATTGAAGCCAAAGAAGGTGTACGAATTCAAAATGAAAACCAAACCCTCGCATCGATTACTTTCCAAAATTATTTCCGCTTGTACGAAAAACTCTGCGGCATGACGGGAACGGCGGATACCGAAGCGTTTGAATTAAATAAAATTTACGGTTTGGAAGTAGTGGTTGTGCCGACGCATCGCAACATGATTCGCCGTGATTTGGGCGACGTGGTGTTTTTGACCGCAAAAGAAAAATATCAAGCTGTGGCGAATGATGTCAAAGAATGTGTGTCACGCGGACAACCTGTTTTGGTGGGTACTACGTCAATTGAAAATTCAGAATTATTGTCGGATTTATTGACACAACAAGGCATTAAGCACGAGGTTTTGAACGCAAAACAGCACGAACGTGAAGCGCATATTATCGAACAAGCAGGTCAACCTAATGCCGTCACAATTGCGACAAATATGGCAGGACGGGGAACCGATATTGTTTTAGGCGGTAATTTAGAAGCCGAATTGCACGCGCTTGGCGAGATTTCGTCTGCCGAAAAAGATAAAGTGCGTGGCGCGTGGTTAGACCGTCATAACGCGGTTGTCGCCAGTGGTGGTTTGCACGTTATTGGTTCTGAACGCCATGAATCACGCCGTATCGATAACCAATTGCGTGGTCGTTCAGGTCGTCAAGGCGATCCAGGTTCAACACGCTTTTTCTTATCGCTTGAAGATGATTTGATGCGAATTTTTGCGTCGGAACGGGTTTCAGGTTTAATGCAAAAACTCGGCATGGGCAATGGTGAAGCCATTGAACATCCTTGGGTCACACGCTCGATTGAAAATGCACAACGCAAAGTCGAAGCGCACAATTTCAATATTCGTAAAGAAATTCTCGCTTACGACGACGTGGCAAACGATCAACGGAAAGTGATTTACGCGCAACGTAGCGACATTATGGCAGCCGACGATATTTCAGAAATCGTCACCGCGATTCGTGAAGATGTGGTCAACAATATGATTACGCTCTACATTCCGCCTCGGACGATGGTCGATCAATGGAATATCGCGGGTTTGGAAGAACACTTGCGTTTGGAATTTGGCGTTGATTGTGCGGTACAAAATCTGCTTAATGAAAATAAGAAGCTGCAAGAAGAAGGATTGCGTCAAAAAATTATCGCAATTTTGGAAGCTAATCATGCTGAAAAAGAAGATGCGATTGGTAAAGATACGTTACGAAATGTTGAAAAAACCTTTATGTTGCGTGCCTTAGACCATAATTGGAAAGAGCATTTAGCGGCAATGGATTATTTGCGTCAAGGGATTCATTTCCGTGGTTACGCGCAAAAAGATCCCAAACAAGAATATAAGCGTGAAGCGTTTGAAATGTTCACCAACTTGCTTGAAACGATTAAATTTGAGGTGGTGGGTTTATTGTTCAAAATCCCTTTGGAACCGAGCGCATTAGACCTTGAATTGGCGGCAGAGTTTGCTGCATTAGAATCTACTGAAATTCCAACGCATACGATTGAACATGATAGTGAACATTTATCTGCCATCGCGGACACAGAGCAACCGACGTTTGTTGAAATGCCGACGAGTTTGACGCAAGGCAGCATCGGACGAAATGATCCTTGCCCTTGTGGTTCGGGTTTGAAATATAAACAGTGTCACGGAAAATTGGCTTAACATTTTTAGCCAATTTTTTGATTGGCAATTGTAGAGGCGCGATTTATCGCGTTTGTCTTGTACGAAATCGACGCGATTTATCGCGTCTCTACAAATAAAAAATCATGAATTGGCAAAACAAACTAAAAGATAAACTTCAAATAAAACCAAGCGCAAAGTTCGATTTTAAATTAGAGCTTCCGAGTTTCGGCAAAAAATCTACTGCTGTGTTGGGTATTGATATTACAACGACTGTGGTCAAGTTGTTGGAACTCAGCAAACAAGGTAATCATTACAAAGTCGAAAGTTATATGGTTGCACCGTTACCGCGTGATGCGGTTATCGATAAACATATTACGAATGTTGAGGTTATCGGTGAGGCGATTAAAAAAGCAGTACAACGTTCAGGCACAAGTTTGAAGCAGGCAGCCGTTGCAGTTGGCGGTTCATCGGTAATTACGAAATTGATTACCTTGCCCGCTGGTTTGACTGATGATGAAATGGTTGAGCAAATCATGGTTGAAGCCGAACAATATATTCCTTATGGCATCGACGAAGTCAATTTTGATTTCGAAGTGCAAGGCGTGAACGAAGTGGATTCACGCCGCGTAAATGTCTTGTTAGCGGCATCACGAAAAGAAAATGTTGAAGACCGTGTTGCTACCTTAACCATTGCAGGTTTAAAAGCAAAAATTGTTGATATTGAAGCCTTCGCCATCGAAAATTCTTTTGTATTATTGGCGAATCAATTGCCTTATTCCGTAGAAAATAAAACCGTTGTCGTGATTGAAATTGGTGCAAATTTAACCACATTGCACGTTTTGTATAATTCACGCACGATTTATACTCGTGAACAAAATTTTGGGGGAAAACAACTCACAGAAGATATTCAACGCGCTTACGGTTTGAATTATGACGAAGCGGGGGTTTCAAAAAAATTAGGCGGTTTGCCCGACAACTACGAAAGTGATGTGTTGGAACCCTTTAAGCGAAACATGGTGCAACAAATTCAACGCGCCATTCAGTTTTTTGTTGCCTCCAATGCAAATCGCCCGATTGATAGCGTGATTGTCGCGGGGGGGTGTGCATCGATTGCAGGTGTGGATCATTTGGTTTCACAAGCGTTAGGCGTGCCGACGTACATTGCTAATCCGTTTGTGAATATGAAAATGTCGTCGCGGGTAGATCCTAAAAATTTGGGTAAAGATGCCCCTTCAATGCTTATCGCGTGCGGTTTAGCGTTACGGAGTTTTGATCAATGATTAAAATCAATCTGTTACCGTGGCGCGAAGAATTACGTCAAGAAAAACAAAAGGCCTTCAATAATGCTTTTGCGTTAGCGATGATGTTCACAGGGTGTGTTTTTGTTGGAATTCATTTCTATTTTGAAGATAAACAAAATTATCAGCTCCAGCGTAATCAATTATTACAAAGTGAAATTTCAATTCTCGATAAACAAATTGCCGATGTTAAAAACATTGAAGAAAAAAAAGAACGGTTGCTTAACAAAATTACGGTTATTCACAATCTGCAACGTTCACGCCCTGAAATTGTTCATTTATTCAATGAAATTCCACGCGCCACACCAGATGATTTATTCATGACAAAAATGACGCGCTCGGGTCGGGATTTAATGTTTGAAGGTAAAGCTCGCTCGAACGCGCTCGTGTCTGCATTCATGAGCGCAATTGAAAATTCAGAAACATTACAAACGCCTGAGCTGGATTTGATTCAAGATAAATCCCTAACAGATAAAAATGGTGGTGAAAAAATGAATGATTTTACCTTGCGAACTAAACAACGTGATTTACCCGAAGTGAAATAATATGGACTTAGAAAGTATCGATTTATCAGACATCGATTGGGATTTTAATCTAGCTTGGAGCTGGCCCAAACCCGTCAAAATTGGTGTGGTTATTTTGAGTTGTGTTTTAGCTTTCGCGGGCGGCATTTATTATGACACGCTGGATCAATTGAAAGTTTTAGAAACGACTGAAAAAAAAGAAACCGAATTAAGAACGATATTTGAACTTAAACATAATCAAGCGTCCAATTTGCCTGCATATCAAGAACAGCTCAAAATTATTAAGCAAAAACTGCATGAAATTATTAAGCAAATGCCAATGGAAGAAGAAATTGCAGGGTTGCTGATTGATATTTCGCAAACGGGAATTGCCAGTGGTTTAGAATTTAAATTGTTTAAACCCGCCGCGCCAGTACCTAAAGATTTTTATTCGGAACTCCCCATTAACATTGAAGTCACGGGAAAATATGACGAATTATGTTTGTTTATCAGCGGACTTGCGGCATTGCCGCGTATTGTGACCATTCATGATTTGACCATTGTGCCAATAGATAAAACGAAATTATCTAAACAAAGTAATATGTTGATGTCGGTGACTGTAAAAACTTACCGTGAAAATGGAAATGCCCAAAATGACAGCAAATAATTCCATCATTTTTTTGGCAGTTCGTTTAGGAATAATAGCGGTAGCGATGACTTTAACAGCTTGCGATAACTACGATTTAACGGATTTACAAGCGTACATTGCCAGCATAAAAAATCGTCCTCATGAACCTGTAAAACCTTTGCCAGAATTCAAAAACATCGAGCCGTTTGTGTTTAAAAGAGAAGAAGGGTTGCGTGATCCTTTTAAACCTGTTGAAAAAGTGAAAGCGGCGGATGAAGAAGATGAAGAGCCAGATAATGGCATTCGACCCGATACAAACCGAACGAAAGAACCACTTGAAGCCTTTTCAATAAGCAGCATGAGAATGGTTGGCACCATTAAAATGAAGTCGGAAATGTGGGGCTTAATCAATAATGAAAGCGTGATTCATCGCGTTAAAGTGGGCAATCATTTGGGAAAAAATGATGGCAAAATCGTCCAAATCGACAAAAAGAAAATTGAGCTAATTGAAATTATGCCAAGCAAAGTAGGGCGTTTTATCGAACAGCCTACAACGTTAATGTTATCGGAGTAACGAATGAGAAGGGTAAAAACGAATCTGTGTTTAACCGTATCCGTCGTTTTGCTATTTTTGTTATCAATAATCGGCAATGCGGCAGAACCGCTGACGTTATCAACAATTAACTTTGCTTCACAAGCGGGTGATAAGTTACAAATTGAAATGAATTTAACGGGGGCGGCTATCGAACCGAAAGTTTTTAAAACGGATAATCCTGCGCGAGTGGTTTTGGATTTTGTCGGGGTAAAAAATGGATTAGCCCGCAAAATATATCCCATCAATCAAGGTACCGCGTTGAATGTATATGTAATTGAAGCCGATGGTCGCGTGCGAGTAATTGTGAATTTACTTGAAACAATGCCTTATGAATTAAAAATGGAAGGTAATAAAGTTGTTTTAGCCTTTACACCAACGATTGAAAGCAACGCAGCGGTAAAAAAACCTGTTGTGAAATCGCCACCGCCCACAAAATTAAGCACGCCTACAACAAAATCTGCTAATGCAAAAGTGGCGGAATATATTCCTCAACAAGAAATTAGTGGTTTTGATTTTAAACGTGGCGACAAAGGCGAAGGGCGAATTTTAGTCTCGCTCGCCAATCCCAACACGGTTGTAAATTCTAAAAAAGAAGGTGGCAAAGTCGTTATCAGTTTTTTAAATACGCAATTGCCTGAAGGTTTAGCAAAACGGCTGGACGTTTCAGAATTTGCCACGCCTGTGAAATTTATCGATACGGTTTCAGCTAAACGAGAAACCACGCTAACTGTTTCAACTGTAAATGAACTTTATGATTATTCGGTTTTTCAAACGGATGGTTTATTGACGATTGAATTTCGCCCATTAACTGACGAAGAAAAAGAAAAACAAGAAAAAACGCGCATGAAATACGTTGGCGACAGATTGTCGTTGAATTTTCAAGACATTGAAATCCGCAATATCATTGCCATTTTGGCAGAATTCACCAGTCAAAATATGGTCGCGGGTGAAGATGTTTCGGGCAGTATCACGTTAAAACTCGATGACGTGCCTTGGGATGAAGCTCTTGATTTTATTATGATGACCAAGGAATTAGGCAAATATCAAACGGGAAATGTCACATTGATTTCGCCGCTCGACAAAATTAAAGACTACAAAGAAAAACAACAAAAAATGGAAGAAGTTGTTGAGAAATCTGACGCGCTTGTTACGGAATATCTTAAAATTAACTACGCGAAAGCAGAGAGTTTCAAAAGTTTGCTTAACGGTTTAGATACGGGAGCATTTGGAAGTTGTGGTTCAGGTGATACAAATAGCGGAAGTTCAGGTTCTTCTAGTAGTACGACATCAAGCAATGACCCCAATCAACAAAATCCAAACCAACCATCGCGCCCAATTGTGAGTTCAATCATGCAGCAGCCTAATATCAATCAAATTCCTGGCGGCATCAATCCAGAGGAAAATCGATTATTGTCAACACGCGGGTCAGCAATTGTCGATTCGCGTACCAATACGTTAATCGTCAAAGATACGGCGAAAAAATTGGATGATGTGAAAAAACTGATTTATAAGTTGGATGTGCCAGTTCAACAAGTCATGATTGAATCGCGGATTGTCATTGCGGATGACACGTTTGCGCGTAATTTAGGCGTGAAATTTGGTGCGGGAAAACAAGGTGTTATTAACGGCAATACGGGTTACGCTCTCGGTGGAACAGGAACAAAAGGCAATGTTGTGCCAGATGCTGACGGTTCAATGGGAACGTTGCAAGATTCGCTGTTTGATTTAGGGGCTTCAAAAATAGGCACAACGCCTGTCGGTGCATTGGGAATGACTTTAGCGAAAGGCGCGGATTATGTTTTGAATTTAGAAGTGCAGGCGTTGCAAACGGATGGACGTGGCGAAAGCATTTCAAATCCGCGTGTAATGACGATGAATCGCTGCACCGCGCATATCGTTCAAGGTGTGCAAGTGCCTTATGTAACGTTGCCAGCAACAGCGGCGGCGGGTGCAGCTTCATCAACAAGCGTTCCTACGGTGACATTTAAAGATGCGACATTAGCGTTAAATGTTACGCCACAAATTACCCCAAGTGGCTCGGTGTTAATGAATTTAGTGATTAAAAAAGACAATGTGAATGAAGCCGCCAGTGTCGGTTTGAACGGAAATAAAGTGTTAGACAAGCGTGAAATTCAAACCTCGGTTTTAGTTGAAGATGGCGAAACCATTGTATTAGGCGGAGTTTATGAAGATGACGATTCATTAACTAAAAACAAAATTCCATTTTTTGCCGATTTGCCTTGGATTGGCGATATGTTCACCAACAAATCAAGCAAAAACAACAAAAAAGAACTGTTAATTTTTGTCACGCCTAAAATTATTAAGGATAATCAGGCTGAGAAATAAACAATCATTTCGGAGTACAAACTCTTGTTTGTGCGCCGAATTTAACTTCCATAAACGTAACTCGGAACACATGAAACAATCAGAAAACATTTATTTAGTCGGCTTGATGGGCGCAGGTAAAACAACCGTTGGACGACAACTTGCACGCTTATTGCAGCTGCCATTTTACGACAGTGATAAAGCGATTGAAGAACGCACTGGCGTAGATATTCCCACCATTTTTGAATTTGAAGGCGAAGAAGGTTTTCGTAATCGCGAACAAAAAATGATTGCTCAATTGACTGAACTCAAAGGAATTGTCATGGCAACAGGCGGCGGTGCAGTTTTACGCGAAGAAAATCGTGAATTGCTGATGAAAAAAGGCTTTGTCGTTTATTTGCATTGCGACGTACAAAAATTACTTGAACGCACTCGCAAAGATTCCAACCGCCCGTTACTTGACACCGAAGACCCGAAAGCGCGGCTCGAAACGTTGTTTGAAGTTCGGCAGCCGATTTATTCGGCGTGTGCAGATTTAATCGTCGATACGGGCGCAATGCAAAGCAAAGATGCTGTTGTGTACATTTTGGAACGTTATGAAGCGGAGCAAAATTAGGTTCAACATGAAAACATTAACCGTCTCCTTGGGTGAACGCAGTTACCCAATTTATATTGGCGAAAATTTATTGTCGGAAGCAGATTTATTAACGCGCCACATTAAATCGAAGCAAGTTGTGGTCGTGACGAATGAAGTCGTCGCGCCGTTGTATTTAGAAAAAGTGCTGGAACATTTAAGCGCGTATCAAGTTGAAAGTGTAATTTTGCCTGACGGCGAACAATTTAAAACGCTCGATTCGCTCACAAAAATTTTTGATAAATTGCTGGCTTGTAAATTTAGCCGAAACGCAACGTTGATTGCGTTAGGCGGTGGTGTAATTGGCGATATGGGCGGATTTGCAGCGGCGTGTTATCAGCGCGGCATCACTTTTATTCAAATTCCCACGACATTATTGGCGCAAGTTGATTCATCGGTTGGCGGCAAAACAGGCGTAAATCATCCACTCGGCAAAAATATGATTGGCGCGTTTTATCAGCCACAAGCCGTTATTGCTGATGTGAATGTTTTGGACACGCTTGACAATCGACAACTTGCCGCTGGTTTAGCCGAAGTCATCAAATATGGCTTGATTCGCAACAAAGATTTTTTCGTTTGGTTAGAAGAAAATATCGACATTTTATTGGCTCGTGACAAAGCGGCACTGACTTACGCTATTGAGCAATCTTGCCTCATGAAAGCCAAAGTGGTTGCTGAAGATGAACACGAAGGCGGCGTGCGAGCGACGTTGAATCTTGGTCACACGTTTGGTCATGCGATTGAAACAGGCATGGGTTATGGCAGTTATTTACACGGTGAAGCGGTGGCAATTGGAACGTGTTTAGCGGCTGATTTGTCGCAGCGCAAAGACTTTTTGAATGCTGACGATGTGGCGCGAATCGTTACCTTGTTTGAGCTGGCAAACTTACCCGTGAAATCGCCGACAGAATTAAGCGCGGAACGTTTTATTGATTTAATGACGGTAGATAAAAAAAATGTTGATGGCGATATTCGCGTTATTTTGTTGGAATCGATTGGCAAAGCCACATTACCAATGTCTATAGATAATTTTTCTTTGACACAGACTTTGCAAACGTATGGCAGATAACACACTTTTTTCCGCAACGACCAATAACCGTTCTTTTGATAACGAAGGGCTAGATATTTTGCCGCTCATCACTAAAGAACGGATGCAAAAATTCGAGTTATTGCTGCATTTAATTCCGAATTTAAAGCAACACATTGTTTTAAGTGGCGCGTCAGGAATTGGCAAAACCTTGTTGCTGGATATGCTTTACGACATCGATAGTGAAACGTGGCAATGCTGTTTTGTGCAAGGTAGCGCGGAGTTGAGTTTTGAAATGATTGAAACAAAATTGACCCAAACGATGTTGCGAAATCAACACAAATCGTTAGACAGCGCGTTTCATGATTTCAAAGAGCAGCACAAAAAAATTGTGCTAATTATTGACGATGCGGGACTGTTGGTTTCGGGTTTAATGACGACACTGATTGACTATGCGGCAAGTCAACCAACATTAAAACTGATTTTTTCGCTCACGCATGAAGCACGAAGCAATCATCACAAAACAGACAAAGCCTTAGAAAATTGTTATTTGCTTGAATTTCCGACTTTAAATAAACGTCAATGCGGACATTTTTTACGTCATTTAGCAGAAAAACCAAGAACTTACACCACATTGCCGATTGATGATAAGTTGCTTGAAAAAATTTACCATGAGACGCACGGTGTTCCTGGTCGAATCATTGCCGCTTTTTCAAAATTGTCCAGCAAAAACAAGCCTAATCCAACGAAATGGATTCCTTTTTTTGTGGGTTTTGGCGTGTTAGTTGTCGCGATTGCAATTAATCAAGGTGTTCGTTATTTCAAAGATGAGCGCAGTGAAAACACGCCGATTTCATCTGTTGAACCTATTGAAAAAAAGGTTGAAAAGATTGAAAAAATGCCTGTCGTTCAAGTAGAAAAAGTATCAACAACAACGATTGAATCACAAGTCAAAAATAATGATACCGACATTATCATTCCTGAATTTAAACTGGATATTGAAAAAGTGACAACGTCTGCTCCGACAAACCCAGCAGAAATAGTTTCTATTGAAAAGAAACCAGAACAGGCTGTGCCGATTGTAGAACCTGAAAAAATCGCACCCGTTCAATCAACGCCAGAGCCAGAACCCGAAAAAGTGGTGCCGCCTGTTGAGAAAATTACAGAACTTGTTAAACCTGAAGTTATTGCACCAGTGGTAATTGAACCGCCAAAAATGGGTTTACCGCCGATTGCGTTTCCAAAAGTTGAGCCAGCAAAAGGTATGCAAATTCAACCGTTAGCAGAAAAGAAAACCTTTCAAGTCGTTCCGATTCAAGCACCTGAAGTCAAAGAAGTAAAAATTGAACCGATTAAAAAAGTTGAAATCAAAGCTATTGAAGAACCTGTTGAAGTCAAAAAGCCAGAACCCGTAAAAATTGAACCGATTAAAAAAGTCGAAATCAAAGCCGTTGAAAAACCTGTTGAAATCAAAAAGCCAGAACCTGCTAAAAAAGTTGAAACCAAAGCAATTGAAATCAAAAAGCCAGAACCCGCTAAAAAAGTTGAAACCAAAGCTGTTGAAGTCAAAAAGCCAGAACCCGCTAAAAAAATAGAACCAAAACCTGTAAAAGAAAAAGTAGAAACGGTTGCACCTGCTGCCGCTGCACATTATGCCTTGCAATTGATTACGCTTTCTAACCAAGCGAATGTTGAAAAGTTTCAAAAAAAATATCCAGATAAAAACTTTCGCGTGGTGAAATCAACAGGTAGCGAAGGACAAGAGCGTTTTTCCCTCGTCTACGGCGGTTTTGTGAATGCTGATGAAGCGAAAAAAGCGAAAAAAAATTTATCGTCTGAATTTGCTGGTGCTGTGCCTCGCAAACTAAACTAATCATTACTTTTGACGTGCAAATTTTGAATTTGTTCCGTTAAAAAATCCTCAATCCCACCATTTACTGACATTATGACCACATTAAAAAACGACACTTTTATCAAAGCCCTTTTAAGACAACCGACCGATTACACGCCGATTTGGATGATGCGCCAAGCAGGACGTTATTTGCCTGAATACCGCGCCATTCGTGAACAAGCGGGGAGTTTTATGAATCTTTGCACGAATCCTGAATTGGCTTGTGAAGTGACATTGCAGCCATTGCGGCGTTTTGATTTTGATGCCGCGATTTTATTTTCAGATATTTTGACGATTCCCGACGCGATGGGATTGGGTTTGTATTTCACTGAAGGCGAAGGGCCTAAATTTAAAAATCCGATTCGTACCGCCGCCGACATTGAAAAATTACCGATTCCTGATCCTGAAATTGAATTGCGCTATGTGATGGATGCCGTGCGGTTGATTCGCAAAAATTTAGAAGGTAGCGTGCCGTTGATTGGTTTTTCTGGTAGTCCTTGGACGCTTGCAACCTATATGATTGAAGGCGGCAGCAGTAAAAATTTCGCTAAAATTAAAAGCATGATGTTTAACGAACCCGCGTTAATGCACAAGTTGTTAGAAAAAAATGCCGAATCTGTTGCCGCTTATTTGAACGCGCAAATTGCCGCAGGCGCACAAGCCGTCATGCTTTTTGATACTTGGGGCGGTATGTTGAGTGGCGATGATTACAAAGCATTTTCATTGCATTACGCACAACAAGTCCGTTCGCAATTAAAAACAGAAGTGGATGGACAGCGGATTCCAACGGTTTTATTTACCAAAGGCGGCGGTTTGTGGCTGGAAGATATGGCTGAAACGGGCTATGACGCGCTGGGTTTAGATTGGCAAACCGATATTGGTCAAGCTCGCGCGAGAGTTGGCGACAAAGTGGCATTGCAAGGCAATTTAGATCCGCTGACGTTGTACGCAAAACCCGAAGTGATTGTTGAAAAAGTGAAAACGATTTTAGGAAAATACGGCGAAGGTTCGGGACACGTTTTCAATTTAGGTCATGGAATTTTGCCCGACATCAATCCTGATAATGTGAAGGCGATGGTTGACGCGGTGCATGAATTTAGTCGTGGTCACTGATGAATCGCGCCATTTTTTGGGGTTTATCGTTGCTTTTGGTTGGGTGTGAATCCGCTGAAAACGTTCAAAAATTTGAAGGTTACACACAAGGCACAACCTATCACATCAGTTTTTGGTCGCCGCAAAAAAAGGTAGATGCCGTTGAATTACAAAAATCCGTCGATGCTGAATTGAAACGCCTTGATGAGCAACTTTCAAATTACCGCAACGATTCCGCGATTGAAAAATTCAACGCAATAAATTCAACTGAGCCGCAAGAAATCAGTGCCGAAATTGTTGATTTAATCGAAAAAACGCGCGTCGTCAGTGAAGCCAGTCACGGTTGTTACGATTTAACGATTAAACCGTTGTTCGATTTGTGGGGATTTAAAGGCGAAACATTAACATTGCCAAATCAAACAGCGTTGCAACAAACCTTGGCGCAAGTCGGTTTCAATCAATTGGAAACCGTTGATAAAACCCATTTACGCAAACGGATTCCAAATTTAAAACTCGACGTGTCATCGATTGGTCAAGGTTATAGCGTGTCACAAATCGCTGCCGTTTTAGAATTGCAAGGTGTCGATAATTACCTCGTTGAAATTGGCGGCGAATTGCAAACACGCGGCAAAAAACCCGATGATTCGACGTGGCGCGTGGCGTTGGAAAAACCGTTGTCTGGTGAACGAAGTATGCAAAAAATTATCAGCGTTAATCAAGTAGAACCCTTTGCGATTACCACTTCGGGAACGTATCGCCATTTTTTTGATGATAATGGCAAACGTTATAGTCACATTTTGAACGCTAAAACAGGCTTTCCCGTTAATCATTCAACGGTTTCCGTGACGGTTTTTGATAATAATGCGACAACGGCTGAAATTTGGGACACGGCGTTATTGTGTTTAGGACGTGAAGCAGGCATTGAGGTGGCAAATCAAGCAGGAATTGCGGCATTATTTATCGAACAAAATGGTGAAGCGTTTGATGAATTTAGCAGCGACGCGCTGAAAAATTTGAAAAGCATTGCTATTGATTCGGCGCAGAAATAAGTGCGAATTTTAGGCATTGATCCAGGTTCAAGATTAACGGGTTACGGCATTATTGAAACGCTGCCGAATGGTTATCGTTATATTGCAAGTGGCGCGTTAAAAATTCAAGCCGATGATTTTCCAAACAAACTTAAACAGATTTTCGATGGTATTTTGCAACTGGTCGAAATTCACAAACCTGAACAAATGGCGATTGAACAAGTATTTATGAGCAAAAATGCCGATTCGGCGTTGAAATTGGGGCAAGCACGCGGCGCGGCGATTTGTGCCGTTCAAATGCACGATATTCCTGTTTTTGAATACGCCGCGCGAGAAGTCAAACAAGCGATTGTCGGTAAAGGCAATGCAGATAAATTACAGGTTCAACACATGGTGAAATTGCTTTTGAACATTCAAGGCGAACTACAGATTGATGCCAGCGACGCGCTGGGGATTGCAATTTGTCACGCGAATTTTTATCAAACACAACAACGTCTGCAAACGGGAATAAAAAAATGATTGGTTTTTTGCGTGGCAAAATTGCCTTGAAAGCTCCGCCACTTATCGTTTTAGATGTAAATGGCGTGGGTTATGAAATCGAAGCTCCGATGACGGTGTTTTATAATTTGCCCGAAGTTGGCGCGGAAATTACGTTGCAAACGCATTTACAAATTCGTGAAGACGCACACAGTTTGTTTGGTTTTGCGACCGAAACCGATAAAACGATGTTTAAAACGTTGATTAAAATTAGCGGCGTTGGGGCAAAATTGGCGTTGGTGATTTTATCGGGACAAAG
>CAZLGN010000002.1:1667-33943 GCA_964558865.1 uncultured Methylomagnum sp. | reverse complement strand
TATTTAATGAAAATAAATTAGAAAGCATGGATTCAATACCCGCTCAATGTGGGCATTTAGCATGGGTTTTGATTCATCAACGCTTCAATATCCGCAATCGTTTTCGGTACGCCAGCTGTCAAAATTTCGCAACCCTCTTTTGTTACCAAAACGTCGTCTTCAATCCGAATGCCAATGCCGCGCCATTTTTTATCAACCGTTTTACAATTTTCAGAAATATACAAACCAGGTTCGACTGTTAGAACCATGCCCGCTTGTAATTTGCGCCATTCTTGATTGAGTTTATAATCCCCCACGTCGTGAACATCCATTCCTAACCAATGCCCGATTCGGTGCATATAAAACTGTTTATATTTTTCGCTTTTAATCAGTCTTTTGACACTGCCTTTAAGCAATCCCAATTTCACTAGCCCTTTTGTCATCACTTCAACCGACGCATCATGTGCGGCATTCCACGGAATGTTAGGTTTAATTTGTGCAATCGCGGCAAGTTGAGCATCCAAAACCAGTTGATATAACAAGGCTTGCTCTTCGGTGAATTTGCCAGAAATAGGAAATGTGCGAGTAATATCAGCGGCGTAATGGTCACATTCTGCGCCCGCATCAATCAACAATAAATCGCCATCTTGTAATTTGTCTTTGTTGTCGGTGTAATGCAATGTGCAAGCATTTTTCCCCCCCGCCACAATTGACGGATACGCCACCGCGCGTAATCCTTCACTCATGAAATGATGCACAATGTCCGCTTCAATTTGATATTCAAAACGCCCTGCGCGACAAAGTTGCATCGCTTTAACGTGTGCTTCGGCGGTAACTTCAGCCGCCCGACGCATTAACGCTAATTCTGCCGCACTTTTGAATAAGCGCATTTCGTGCAAAATGGGTTCAATCGAAACCAGTTCCGTTGGTGCAACGATGCCAGAGCGCGAGTTATTGCGAATGTGCGTAATCCAAGCAATTAAATTGTGATCCAACTCCGAATCACGTCCCATAGGATAAAAAACTTTGTTTTTATTTTCGAGCATTCCCGACAAAATTTCTTCCACATCCTCAATCGGAAATGAATCGTGTGCGGCATAATGTTTCGTTGCACCTTCTAAACCTGCGTGTGCGCCTTCCCACAGAGCTTTTTTCTCGTCGAATTCTCGGCAAAATAAAATATATTCGCCCTGCTCACGTCCTGGAATAAAAACCGCTAACGCATGCGGTTCATTAAATCCTGTCAAATAATAAAAATCGCTGTCTTGCCGAAACGGATAATCGACATCTCGATTGCGTGTTCGCACGTCTGCGCTACCGATTAGCGCGATATTTCCTTTGCCGACACGCTGCATTAACTGTTGACGGCGTTTTTTAAATTCACTTTGTTTCAAAATAATATCTTTCCAAAAAAACAGTTATAAAACGGCAAGCGTCAACATAAACACAAACGCGATGATTAAAAAGAGCGTGAAAATTCCTTTTTTGCTTAAGCCGCGCCACATAGCGAAAAATTCTGCTTTTATCGCTTGTTTTCGATGTTCCGATTGCCAAACGCGCTTTAATTTTCCTGACCAAGTGCCTGCTTCAATTTGTGCGGTTTCTTCGGCTAAAATTTGTTCGATTTGTTCATTTAACGAGGTTTTTTGATTCATTCATTTTCTCCGTGTCTGTCAAAATTGCTCAATAGTTTAATACAAATCGACGGGATCAACATCTAATGACCAACGTACTTTTTGTTGCGGATTTAACGCGCCAATCTGCGGCACGATTTGACGCAACAAATGATGCAATGCCGCCCGATTTTCGTGTTGAAATAATAATTGAAATCGATATTGCCCCGCTCTTCTCGCCATTGGCGCGGGAATCGCACCTAAAATTTGCACTTTTTGCGAATTCAAACTTCTCGCTAATTCCGCGACCGCCTGCAAAAATTGCGTTGGCAATTCTTCTTTTTCAGCATGAGCCCGAAGTAACGCTTGATAACTAAATGGCGGCAACATTGCCATTTCACGTTCCGCCAACGCTAATGTCGCAAATTTCGCATAACCATCGCGCAATAATTCACACAAAAGCGGGTGCGTTGGTTGGCGGGTTTGCAATATCACTTTGCCTTGTTTTTGTTCACGTCCCGCACGCCCTGAAACTTGCACAATCAATTGCGCCAACTTTTCGCCTGAATGAAAATCCGTGCTAAATAAACCGCTGTCTACGTCTAAAATCGCCACCAACGTCACATTTGGAAAATGATGACCTTTCGCCAACATTTGCGTTCCCAAAATAATATCCACATCGCCTGCGTGAATTTGCGCTAAAAAATCTTCTAACGCGCCTTTTTTCTGTGTCGAATCGTAATCTAAACGCAAAATCGTTTTGTCCGCAAAAATGCGTGATAACGCCGATTCAAGCCGTTCCGTTCCTAATCCTAACGACGTTAATTCGGGCGATACGCACGTTGGGCAACATGAAATCAATCGATGTTCTGTGCCGCAATGATGACAACGTAACAAATTTTTATGCCGATGAATCACAAGATTTGCGTCGCAATGTGTGCATCGCGCCACCCAGCCGCAACCATGACACATCAGCGTTGGTGCAAATCCTCGCCGATTCAAAAACAATAAAACCTGTTCTTTTTTAGCTAACGTTGACTGAATTTCAGAAATCAAACGGTCGGATAAACCTTCTTTTAACTTTTGCTTGCGAATATCGAGAATTTGCACCAGCGGTGGCAGCGCATTTCCCGCCCGTTCAGGCAAGGGCAAATGTTGATAACGTTGAAGTGAAACGTTGTACAAACTTTCGAGTGATGGTGTTGCAGAACCTAAAACAACAGGAACATTTACCAATTTTCCCCGCATTACCGCAACGTCACGGGCTGAAAATCGAAAACCTTCTTGTTGTTTAAATGAGCTATCGTGTTCTTCGTCGAGAATAATTAACCCGATATTAGGTAACGGCGTGAACAACGCGGAACGAGTGCCAAGCAGCAACGAACACGCGCCACTTTGCATCAACAGCCACGCATTTTTGCGTTGTAAATCGGTGAGTTTAGAATGTGAAATGGCAATGTGTGTACTGAAACGTTGCTGAAAACGTTGTTGTAATTGCGGCGTGAGGGTAATTTCTGGCACTAAAACTAAAACTTGTTGTCCACGATTCAAAACCGTTTGAATCAATTGCATATAGACTTCGGTTTTGCCGCTGCCCGTTACGCCATCAAGTAAAAAAACGCCAAATTCATCGAACGATTTTGTCACAGTATCAACGGCGTTTTGCTGCCCTTCATTGCAAACCAATTGTGTGGTTTTAATTTCAGAATCGGACGTTTTGGGCATTTTTTTAATCACTGCTTCTTTGCCTTGCCGCAACGCTACGGGAAATGCCGCGCTCATCACTTCACCAATCGGATGATGATAATAATTGGAAACCCAATGCAGCAATTTTAAATCGATTTCGGCAAGCAGTGGCGCGTCGTCAATAATGCGGGTAATCGGTTTTAATTTTTCGATGGGATAATCGCTTTCATCGCTTGTGGCGATTAAAAAAGCAATTTTTGAATTTCTACCAAACGGCACTTCGAGACGTATACCCGCGCGTAACAATGCACAATCTTCGGGAGCGAGGTATTCAAAGAGTTTAAAAAAAGGAACAGCGGGGATAGCAACTTTTAGAATTTTCGGCTTAGTCGTCATCGTCACACGATTCAAATACGTCCACTAAATCAACGTCTAATTCGGGGAATAAAAACGGGGTAATTAGACCGTCTTGTGCGTATATGCCTTTCAGTTGATAAGCGTTATTTTCATCAAGGACAAATTGTTCAATCACTTTATTTTCAGAAAAAATAATCCAGTATTCGCGCACGCTAGCTTCTTGATAAAGCGCGAATTTTGTTTGAACTTCTTTTTTTGAATTGCCTTTCGATAAAATTTCAATAATCCAATCAGGCGCACCATTACAGCCTTTTTTATCTAAAAATTCAGGATTACAAATCACACACAAATCAGGTTGAACAACAGTGTAAATATCTTGATTGAGCAAAAGCGATTTGCGGCGGTCGTACAAACGCACGTCGAATGGCGCGACAAACAAACGGCATTTTTTTTTGCGAAAATGGGGAAATAACGCGCCATGTAAATTCCCAGAAATTGATTGATGTCGCACATTTGGCGCAGGCGACATTTTCATAATTTTGCCCTTAATCAGCTCAACCATATCGTCAAATTGCCACGTTAAATAATCCGCGTAACTGTAAGTTTTGCTCAAATCGAGTTGTGATAAATCCGTAATATCAGTCATTTTCAAGCCTCAATCGTGATTCCAAATTTGTAGCAAACTCAAACTCGCTAACATCAAAAACGCCAATAACGTCCAAACGGGCATACTGAAACCCAACATCGTCCAATCGACTTTTGCACAATCGCCCGTTCCTGAAAGCATCAGTTTTACGGTGTCGATTAACGGAAAATTTTGCAACATATATTCTAACGCGGGGCTACATTCTGGCACTTTATCGGGCGGTAAATTTTGAATCCAAATGTGGCGGGTCGAAATTGATGCGCCGCCTAATGCCGTCAAAGTTCCTAGAATTGCATAGCGATTGATGCCCACTTTTTTGGGATTATGTGCGCCTGCGATGGTAAAAACGAAACCCGTTAAAAAAATCGCGATGCGTTGCGAAATACACAAAGGACAAGGTTCTAAGCCTTGCTCAAATTGAAAATATGCGCCCATACTCAATAAAAAAATGCAGCCTGCGCTGCCTAAAAAAAACCAAAATCGTGGTTTGAAAATTTTTAAGAAATTTATTAACCCCATTGATATTCCACCTCATTTCTAAATAATCGACAGCCGCGACTGGGCCCCATTACGACAAGAACATCCCCCGCATTCAAAACATGATCCGTTTCACCGTTGATAAAATGCAATTGATCGTCTAACTCACGATCTACAACACCAATCAGAACCAAATTATATTTTTCATTTTTCAAATTCAACTGACTGACGGTTACGCCTTCTAAATAGGACTCCACTGGAATTTCAATTTGTGCCATATTTAAATCGTGTCGTCCAAAAACCGTGTGATCCAAAATGTTGCTGATGTCGGGTTTTGTCAGCATTTCATGCACTTTTCGTCCGCAAATTTCATACGGGTCGATGATTTTATTTGCACCAGCGGCGAGCAATTTTTCTTCCGATTCCGAATCATCGACAATCGCAATAATGGTCAAACTTTTGTCCAACGCGCGAGCTGAAATAGTCAAAAATACGTTATCTGAATCTTTTGGATAGAAACAAAAAATAACATCAACATCTAAACCGATGCCAATTGAGATTAAATCTTCGTCATTACGAAAATCAATAACTCGTGTTTCAAAGCCTTTTTCAGTAACTGTGGCGGCTTCGGTTTCATTTGCCGCCACAAACAAAATACTGCAATCGTCTTTCGGCAACCGATTCATTGCCTCCAATGACATGACGCTATAACCAAAAATAACGATACGTTTCATTTTTTACGCCACCATTTTTTGCATTTGAGCAAGCAACATACTTTCAATACTCAAGTGATAGTCTAAATCTGTCCATTCAATGCCTGTGCCTTTGCAAATAAATCGATAGTTTTTTAACTGTATTAACGATGAATTTTGTAATTTTTTATACCAATACATCGGCGTGGAGATAATCCGTCCATCTTCAAGTTCAACGTGAAGATAACGGTCATCAAAATGAACTGACTTACCGCTGATTAAAGTATTCATTCCAGGCTCTCACAAAATGTTTTTTATTGGTTTCAACGAGCAAAACTGCTTTTTTCAAATCTTTTGGTTTCAAATAATTGCTAACAACGCGCAAAGTAGCCAGTTCAATTTTGGCAAACTCACCTGCTTTTTCAACATGAATGTGTTGTGGTTCATGTTCATTTGCGTAAAAGAAAAACTTGAAACCATCTTGCAGTAAAAGTGTTGGCATTATTTAAAAAACGGTTTCACCGCTGGCGTTGTCGTGGCGCAACCCGCACCAAAACAAGGTTTCGCGGCGGCATTTGCAACCGCTTGAACGGGCGTAATACGTTTAATTTCATATTGTGACTTATCTATCACGCAAGTTTTATCATCACTTTCGCACGCGGATTTCACTACCACATAATACGTTGGCGAATCTTTGGTTAATAAAATAGGATAGGTTCCCGTGTCGCCAACTCTGCCAATGCCGCACGCGCTACCGTTAATCACCGTGGTGGATTTCAAGGTTTTTGTGTTGTCATAAATCAACATTTTCCAGTCATTTTGATAACGAACCGAATTTAAACAGCCAAACGTTAAATTTGCATCGGTTGTGCCTGTATCGACTTGATAAATTTGCGTATCGGTTAGCGAAGTAATTTGTCCCGTTTGCGACGCGCCAAGATTCTTTTTTGTAGTCATCCAACTGGTGTTAAATGCGTTAGGGTCTGCTACAACGACAGGCGTATCGATAATTACAGGCGGCGGAAGAATAGACTCCATTTCACGGCTTAATGTATAAGTCGATTTATCAACAACGCAAGAGCTGTCATCGGCTTCACAAGCGGATTTCACCGCAACGTAATAACGTACCGAACTCGATTCTTTTGGAATCGTAATTTTATACGCGCCATTGTCGCTATCTTCACCTAAGCCGCAATCGCTACCGTTAATGACGTGCGGCGTACCGTTTAACGTTTTATTGCTGTTATAAACCAAAACCTTCCAATCATTATTGAATCGTTTTGAATCATCGCAAGAAAAATTCACAACGGTATCGCCGTTAATGCTGCTATCGACATAATACAACTGCATATCGGTAGCGGTTTCGATTTTGCCTGTTTTTGAGGCTTCAAGATTGATAGCGGGCGTTAAATCCTCAATGTCAGTGGGTAAATTATTACTGTAGGTTGTGTCGCCTACTTTGGGTTTATCCGCATTGATATAAAAAGCATCTCGACCTTCACAATGAAAATCGCCAATATCCACTTTCACGGGAATGACGACTGAATTACTTGAAGAAGTCGCAGCCGTTGTTGCCGTAGTCAATGTTGGGCTTGGATTCAAATTTTCTAAATCCAGTTTCGTTCCCGTCAACGTAATTTTGCTGGGTGCATTTGGGGCGTTGCTGCTGAGACATTCGCCCAACGTCACGGTCGCGCTATCTTTCGCAATCAAAGACGTGTCAATAATTTCAGCATTTCCCGTAATGCTGCCTAACATCAGTTCGGCAGGCGAAAATGAATCAGGTGTTAAAATTTGGCAAGCCATCGTGCCGATTTGAATTTTAATTGGTGTTTTGTTTTTTTCTAGTTTTAAGCCGTTTTTGTTTTTTTCATCCCAAGTTTTGATATTTTCTATTTTTACTTCAATCCGTGAATTCGCATTCAAGCCACAACGGTTAAGTTTAAAATTATCTGGTTTGAAACCTGCCATTAAACTGCCCGTGTAAATTTTCGTCACATCCCGCGTAATGTTGTATTGCGAGGTTTCAACGGTGCATTTCGATTGCGATTCACACGCCGATTGCACCGAAATAAAATAACGCGGCGATTTGTTAGTTGAATCTTTGGGCAAAGTGAATTTAAAACCGCCTTTGTCATCAACCAGCGTTGAACCACAATCACTGCCGTTAATAAATCGCGGATAACCTGCAATGACGGTGTTATCGTCATCATAAACGGTTAATTTCCAGTCATTAGTTTGACGTGCGGCTGCGGCGGTACAAGAAAATAATAACGGTACTTCGTTTGTTCCCGCAGTGTCGGTTGTTGAGTAGGTTTCGACAGAATAAATGTTTTTATCTGTTATGGATTTGATTTGCCCTGTTTTGATTGTGCCGAGTGGAATTGAACTTTTTAATTCGTTTTCTATCAGCGTATTGGTATCAGCAACAATTTCTTTTGGAAGTAAGCCTAATTTCAATTTGTAGTCCGAACGGTCACACGGAATAGGGGCAGAAATAGTATTTGTGTCGTAGTATCGCGCTAAATCTGGAAATCTTGAACAACCACCTTGAACACCAATGTAATAAGATGAAACATCTGTTGTTTTCGTTTTAGGTTTATTTTTAGGGATAGTCAATGTGAATGTTTGATCTTTACATTGTTCTGGCGAAACATCGTAACTTTTCAGCGGTTTCCTGCCAGATTCGTTAATTTCACTATTATCAGCATAATGTTTCCAAAGACTTATAAACCAGCCTGATGCAGCTTTGCTTTGTGGACATGAAAACACCAATTCAACATCAGCTATTGGGAATGGTACTTTGGATTCTGGGGCATTGTTTTCCACGACAAAAAAATCAACTTCATTAAAATCAGAAACTTGATCACTCGAATTAGTATTTTCTTCCAAAACGTTAGGGATTTGTGCTGCGATGTTCTCATAAGGTGTTCCCGCATATTTAGGATTTGCAGCTCCCCACGCAACCCGCACCAATCCCAACAAAACAATCGCCAATAAAAACGCCCCCTTTTTCATTTTACTTCCCCCCAAATACAGGGAAATCCGTTTCTGTAACAGTGTCACAAACACCATGAAAACACGGAGCAGCTGCGGCTGTCCCAGCACTTGTCGTCGTTGCAGCAACAGGAAGCAAACGTTTAATTTCATATTTTGATTTATCGACTTCGCAGGTTTTATCGGTTGCGTCACACGCAGACGTAATCACAACATAAGAGCGCGGTGAATCTTTCGATAACGAGAAAAGATAAGTGCCGTTATCGCCCACTAATCCTGTGCCACAATCACTGCCGTTAATTGGTTGTTTACTCACTAATTTTTTCGTGCTGTCGTAAATCGACAATACCCAATCGTTTGCAAAACGGGTTGAAGTTGGGCAACTAAATTCAAAATCAACGACTGATTTAATGCCAACATCGACATAATAAGCCTGAACATCTGTCGCCAATTTCAAGCTGTTTTGCTGTGACACGCCAATGTTTTTAGCCGTTGATAATGTCGTAACGATTGGGTCTACAGCTGCTGTCGTAGCGGCTGCCGTAGCTATTGCTGCTGCATCATCAGGAACGTTACTGTAAGTCGTGCCAGAACCCGCCGTATTTGTGGTGATTGCAAACACTTCTTTGGTTTGGCAATTGAAATCACCGATATTCACTTTGACTGGAATCATCACTTCATCCAACGCACTGTTCGGATTGAAATTAACTAAATCTAATTTTGAACCTACCAAAGTGACTTTTGAATTATCCGCGCCACAATTTCCGAGCGTGATTTTTACGCTATCTTTTGCCATTGAAGCAGAATCTACAATTTCGGAGGAATCCGCCACGCTGCCACTAATCGCATTTTTTGTCGATAATTCTGGCGTTAAAATTCGACACGCGGTACTGCCGATTTGCACGTTAATCGGTAATTTTCCTGCGCCAAGTTTTGCCGCGTCGGCTAAATCTACATTTTCAGCTTTAATCGAAATCACGGCATTGTTATTCAAACCACAATTTGTGAGTTTCAATGCAGCAGATTTTGCGTCGATGAGTTTGCTTGCTAATTTGCCTGCATAGACTTTCTCTACATCACGCAAAATGCTGTATTCAGCCGTTTCAACGGCGCAACCTGTTTTCGCAGACGACACACACGCCGATTCCACCGACAAATAATAACGTTGTGAACCTTTTGGCAATTTGAAACTGTAGCCACCTTTATCGCCGATAAAACCTGAACCGCAAGTGCTGCCGTTGATTAACGTGGAACTCACTAAACCGTTTGTGTCATTGAAAATGCTTAATTTCCAATCGCTGGTTTGACGTGCCGCCATTGCCGAACAAGTGAAAACTAGCGGGATTTCGCTTGTGCCGTCACTTTCTACGACATACACATTGTTATCGGTAATCGTTTTAATCGAGCCTGAACTTTCCAATCCTAAATTGGTTTGCGGCATTGAAGAAATCGTATCGAGGCGTTGAATGCCGTTATCAGGATTGTCTTTGAGGGTGTAAATGCCTGCGTTATAAGTGTCTTTACACGCTGAATCAAAACGTTTAATAAAGTTTTGCGCGGTATTTGCAGCAGTAATGTTGTCATTCACCGTTTTATTTAACGCGGTTACGGCATCGTCTACGGCTTTCATTGCTTCCGTTAATTTCGTTTGAGCATCGGTGTCTTTTGCTTTGGCATCGGTTAAGGCTTGGTCTAATTTTGTTTTAACGTTGTCAGCGGCTTTTTTGGCATTTTCAGCCTCGCCTTTTTTCCTTGTTGCTAATGATTTTGCCGTGTCGGCGGCTAAACTCTTAGCATCAGCGGTTTTTTTGGCTGTCTCTGCCGCCTCTTTGTCGGCTTTATATTTGTTAGCTTGAGAAATACCATATGGGGTGGTGGAATCAATCCAAATTGTAAGCAAATCACCAGCTAACTTGACGGCTGAATCGGCATTGGTTGCCGCTCTAGTGGCACTTTCGGCATCCAATGTAGCTTTATCAATATCTATCTGAGCCAATGTAATCGCTGCATCAGCGGCTTCAATGTTTGCCGCAATAGCTGGATTTTTAGCCACAGCATCGGCAATTAAAACTTGCCCGTAAGTATAAATCGAATAACGCATTGCAAATCCTGCAATGCCAATCGCTTTCGCGGTGGAAAGCGCGGCGGTGATATTGGTAGCAGGCGTTAAGGTGATAGACGCGGGAATCGTAATGTCATTCACCAAGGCGAGTGCGTCGGAGAGTTTTTGAATGTTGGCATTTGAATTGATGACTGCAAAACTGGCAGAACTTAAATCGTCATTTGCTTTATCGATGGCACTTTGCGCGGCAACAATTTCGGCTTTTGTGGTATCAATTTCTTTTTGTGTTGTGAGCGCGGCGGTCACAAATTTATTTACGTTGACGATGGTTTTCGTGGGGTCTTTTGGGTCGGTAACGGTGTTATAAATGGGTGGCGCGGCGCAATCTGACACCACTGAAATGTAATAATTGGGGCTATCTAAACTGGGAAATCTGAAATTAAATCCGCTCAATGCGGTGTCAGTGATAATGCAATCCGCAGGCGAAACGGGGTAGGTTTCTTGCAATTCGCCGTTTGAATCGTGAATCCCTAAAAACCAACCTGTCGTTGTAACAGGTGCAAGACCTGTGCTGGTATTGGTTGACGCTGAACGGTTGGTACAAGTGAATGACAACGACACTTCTTCGCGGCGAACGTCTGTCCCAGCTTTATTTAACGGATTTAATTTTTCATCAGCGGCGGTGTATTTGCGACATTGTTTTTTATCGTCTTTCACACAGGAATCGACCGAGAAAAAATCCACGTCGCTGGCTTTATTGAGTTTGCCGACGTTTTCTGCGCCGAGTTTATTGGCTAATTTGGAATCGTTGTTGGATTCAACTTCAATCGCTAAAGCAGACTTCGCTAAAATGAGCAAAATGGCTGCTGATAATACTTTTTTGTTGTTCATTGTTTGGCTCTCGTCTGTTTTTTTGAATTAGAGAATTTTTGTATTGCGTGGCGGATTCAAACCACCCGTTGCTCTTGCATCATCATTTTTCGCATTTGAGCGAGTTGCTGACGGATTTGAACGCCACGTTGTTTAAAGCGAATGAATTTGATGGTTTGTTTTTGGCTGTTAAGTTCACACATTTTTTCACGCAATGCACTCAATCCTTTAGCTTCACAAATTACTTTGTCACCGTGCTTAAATGTCATATTCAACGTTGCAAGCTGTGCGTCTGAAAACTCAGGCGTATCATCTTCATCAATCCAGTCATCATCTAAAAAAGGGGCTGTATTTTTCAATTTCGCGTTCATTTGCTTTTCTCATGCTAATTATTCGGCGTTTATCGCCGCGTTGAGTCCAAGTAATTGTCAACATTCGACCATTTAAATGTCCAAACGTCACAATCCGACACTCGCCGTAATCTTTACGAGTGTCTTCAATGTCTAACACGTCACCGTCAAAAACTCGCGCCGCATCGGCAAAATCTAAGTCGCGTTTTTCGAGTGTCAGTTGGCGTTTTTCTTCATTCCATTCGAGCATCAATCCACCTTAGAACATTTTAACCAGGTGGCCACGCCATTTGCCGACCTGCTAATAAATGAATATGCAAATGGTAGACCGCTTGCCCAGCGTGCGTGTTGCAATTGATAACGGTACGATAACCTGTTTCAGCAACACCTAAATTTTTTGCCAATTGTGCGGCAGTCTGTATTAACTTTCCTAACAAACCCGTATCGGCAGCATCGTTTAAAGTTGAAATGTGATACTTCGGAATAATCAAAATATGAATCGGTGCTTGGGGCTGAATGTCGTGGAATGCCAAAATTTCGTCGTCTTCAAATACAATGTTTGGCGTAATGTCTCCTGCCACCATTTTACAAAATAAACAATCGTTCATGACTAATTTCAATTCGGTAGGTGCGACGTTAGTCGCATTTTAATTGCGAATAGTGCGACTGAAGTCGCACCTAATTTTTAGGAGCGACTTCGGGCGTGCCTATATTTTTTTTAGAATGGCAAACTAAAACCAGCAGGTAATGGAATTCCCGCTGTCACGCTCGCCATTTTTTCTTTTTTCATCTTGTCGGCTTTGTGAACCGCATCGTTAATCGCAGCGGCAACTAAATCTTCCAACATATCTTTATCTTCACCAATCAACGACGGATCGATAGTGATTTTTCGTGCTTCACGTTTGCCCGTCATCACAATGGTGACTAATCCGCCACCTGATTCGCCGACGACTTGCATCAACGCTAATTCATCTTGAATAGCTTTTAAATCGTCCTGCATTTTTTGAGCCTGCTGCATCAAATTACCCAATGCGTTTTTCATTTTTTTTCCTATTTTGAATAGTGAAAGTTTAATACGGTTCAATTGATTCGGGTAAAACCTGTGCGTCAAAATGCGTTTTCGCATAAATCACATTGGGGTCTTGGTGAATCGTTTCGACGGCGGTTTGTTGCCGATTTTCCTGCGCGTGTACCAATTGTTGCGCGGGGGTATTTGCCTCTAACGCCTTAACTTCAATATAAATTTTTAATGGTTTCCCAAGCAAATCACGCAACGCATTTTCGAGTTTTTTCATCGAATCTTGATCAAGCAAGCTATGATATTCAGGATCTAAACTCAAATGACACTGCGTTTCGTCTATTCGCTCAAGCAAACAATGACTGGCAAATTGCTTCGTCATGCCTTTCAAACCCGAAATAATGGTTTCCCAATTATCGGTAATACGCGGTTTTTCTGAAACACTAGCAGACGGCGAGCTGTGAACCATTTGTGACGGTGCATTGATGGTCTGTAGGTGCGATTGAGAAAGTAGCGTAGGATTTTGATTTTGAAACGGCAAGGCAACGCTTTCCACATTCGCGGGTCTAAACGTCAACATTCGCAACATCACCATTTCAAAACCACTGCGTGGATCAGGGGCGAGTTCCAACTCTTTTTGACCAAGTAATCCAATTTGATAATAGAGCTGCACTTCTTCTGGCGACATTGTTTTCGCTAAATGGGCGACCACATCAATATCTAAATCGTGCGAATTTGTCGTTGTGGGAACGTACTGCACTAAGGCGACGCGATGCAAAAATTGCAAAAGCTGCTGTAACAAATCACTAAAGTCTGGACTGAGCTGACTTAAATCGTCAACGTGATTCAAAATCGCAGGCGCGTCAGCTTGCGCCAAAGCACGCAAAATGGCTTCGACAGGCTGTTTAGCAATTGAACCGAGCATCGACTGCACATCGATGAGCGTGACTTGTCCGTTACCATAAACAATAGCTTGATCTAGCAAACTCAAACCGTCACGCATACTGCCATCGGCGGCATGAGCAATCAGTTTTAAGCCTTCTGATTCAAAAACAATGTTTTCTTTCCCCAAAATAAACCCCATTTGAGTGAAAATTTCACTCGGTAACAGGCGTTTCAAATTGAGTTGCAAGCAACGTGATAAAACCGTGACGGGAATTTTGTGCGGGTCTGTCGTCGCAAGTAAAAACTTAACGTGCGGCGGTGGTTCTTCTAAGGTTTTGAGCAAAGCGTTAAAACTATGCCCTGACAACATGTGAACTTCATCGATTAAATAAACTTTGTATCGCCCTTGATTTGGCGCGTATTGCGCGTTATCGAGTAAATCGCGGGTATCTTCGACTTTCGTCCGCGAGGCGGCATCGACTTCAATCAAATCTAAAAAACGCCCTTCGTCTACCGCACGGCAAATGTCACATTGACCACAGGGATTAAAATCTTGCAAATTTTCACAGTTCATCGCTTTCGCTAGAATTCGAGCAAGCGTGGTTTTACCTACGCCGCGAGTGCCTGTGAATAAATAGGCTTGATGGAGACGATTGTGTTTTAAAGCGTTGGTGAGCGACGTAATAACGTGGTTTTGTCCGACAACTTCAGTGAAATTATGCGGTCGCCACTTTCGAGCAAGCACCTGATAATTCATGACGGGATATTTGAGAATTGGGAGAGGAATTGGGTGGTAGATGTACCAGCTGCATCTCGGCACACGAATCTGCTGTTACCGTTGCTTACTTCCGTACCTGGCGGGGTTCACAGCGTATCGTTGCGAGAGAACCAATACAACTACCATAATGCTGTCAGCCACTGGCTGAAGACGGGCGTATTATTACCGAATAACCGCGCGTTGACAACAAAATTCGCAGTTTTTATTACTTTTTATCGTAAGTTAGCGGCAAATCGCGGTATTTTTCGGCAACAAGCATTCGCCCTAAAGCACTATCTTTATCAATTTCAACAGGCGTTTTTGTTATCGATTGGCATAACCCTAACAACGCATTTAAATGTTGTAATTGTATTGCCCGTTGCTTTTGAAATTGTGTCAACGTCACACCCATTTCAGAATCTAAACTCGCTAAACCTTGCGAAATGCCTTTGTTCAATCCTCGCAAGGTACATTTTTCGAGTGACGGTTGGCACTTTTTTAAAATGAAAAATGGCACCAGCCACGATAAGCCACAAACCAATGTGCTGTGAATCGCAAAATCCAGATTTAAATAATGGTCGTGCGTTTGATTGCTTTCGTAATAACCATTTACCACTTGAAAACCCACCCACGTCATCGCCGCTAATGGCAGCACAATTTCCGCTACCGCGACGGATTTTAACAACGCGCGATGCAGCACATTTCCACGTTGCGTTAAGGCGAGTCTTGTTTGAAATTCAACTTGCGAATTAAATTGTTTTTGGCTGTTTTCACGAAACGCGAATAACTGTTTTTCTAACGGCAAAGTCGGGATATTCAACGCTTGTGCGTCAATCAGCAACCCATTTAACGCATCCTCAAAACGGGTTTGCGCCCAATCATCCCAAAGTAAATCGTTGCCTTTTTCAAAAGGTAAAAATTGCGTGAAACGTGCAACCAACGGCTGAAGTCGCCACGCAAACCCTTGTTGTAATTGCAATGCCGTCTTTTTCCAACTGGCATTCCAATGGGAATGCAATTTTTTGAGTGCCACATCACTGCCAAATTGTAAGTAATAATTTTGCAGCTGATTTTGCAGTGTTTGAACGCGGACGTGTTCGCCATGTTGCTCTAATTGTTCAATCGTTTTTTGCGTAGCGAGCAACGTTAACGTTTCTGCTAGTTTTAAAAATTCGTCATTATTTCCCTCTTGAAAAGCAGGGTTAGGAGGGATTTGTTTTTCACAGCACGTTTTAAATATCAACGGTTTCTCAAAACCTGCAAGGTGCAATTGTTTTTCAAAATCGTCAATTTGTTCAATTTGTCCTCTGTCCCACTGATTCATCGCAAATAACCAAGCGTGTGTTGCGCCTTCGGCAAGTAATAATTGCCACGCTTTTTCGTCACGATACCGTTCAGGACTGACGACATAAATCAGTACGTCGATATACGGCAACCAGCTCAACACCAATTCTTTATTATATGTGTCGGTGCTGTCGAAGTCTGGCATATCAATCCACACCACATTTTTTTGCGTCACGTCGTCATGATTGGCAAGGCGAATATCGGTCAACGGTAACGTCGGTAACGTGATTTCTCGATGATGAAAAAGCGTTACTTCTTTTGAGGTGGGACGCGCCACACCCGATTTGGCAATCGGTTTGCCTGCCAGCCGATTTAACAGCGAACTTTTGCCAACGCCCGTACCGCCCATGAAGGCAACAATTAACGGGCGCGTTGGGAAATCCCCCCCAACCCCCCTTTCCAAGGGGGGGGCGAAAAGTCCACCTTTTGAAAGAGCGGTTTTTTGATTTAGCCAACCCAATTCATAAGCCTGTTCCGCCCACAAATCGGCGCGTCGTAATAATTCAGAGTAATCGTAAGCCATGCGGTTTGTTATCAAATTTCGCTTCTACAGCGGCAAGTTGTTCGGGTGAAATCGCAAAATGCGTTTCTGTTTTTATTTGTTGCGGTAAATGGCATAAGCGTTGCGCGAGTGGCGCGAAAAGCTGCACTTTAACGGCTTCTAATTGTTGTGTTTTTAAATCGGTTTCAACTTTTTTCATGTAATTACCAATCGCGCTTTCAGTCAATAAATTGGTTAGCATTAACATCGCGGGCGCAATCGCTAAATCAGATAAACCAATGCCGCCCGTGTACAACGTCAAAGCAATAACTGCTGCATCTGCCGTGATTCGCGTGGCGCGTAACATATTTAAAATCAGCGGCTGTTCTTTCAATTTGGCATAAAGCCCTTGCGCGGCAAGTTCGACATCTTGTTGAAAATTTTGGTGGTACGTTTCAGCGGCATAATTGAATTCATTTAATATAGTGGCACGACTTTGGCGCAATTGTTCAGCTATTTCACGCCACAAGGCATGGTGCGAATGTTTGTCTAATAATTGATGTTGCGTGTCGGTCAATGTGTGCGTAATAAGTTGCGTTAAAACCATCATTTCGTGACTGGTGGCGGCAAAATGTTTTCGGTCAAATAATCGCTGCACTGATTTGAATGGATAAAGCAAAATGAGTCGCGCTGTCATCATCACTTTTGCCAAACTCGGAATTTCAAGCAGCAACAATAACGCCGCAATCGCTTGTTGAAAGGTTTCGTAATGGTGCGGATGGTTTAAATAATCCCGTTCATAATCACTCAACGCTTGTTCAATCGCCTTTTCGATTAACGTTTGCCACGCTTCAATAACAATGTGTTCAGTGCGTAACGGTTTCGTCCATTGTTCCCAATGTGTGTGCAGTAATTTTTGTTCGCGGCGGTGGTGTTTTTCGCGCTGCACTTTTTTCGCTAATTCAAACAAAACGTATTTTTGAGAATCGGGAATTTCAGGCGATTTCGTGAGTTGTTGATAAAGCAACGGCATCACGTCGGGAAAATCATCACGTCGATAATCGTGCCATTTTTCTTTGAGCGATTCCAAAATAATCATTTCCGAGCCGTCGCTTAATTTATTGACACAAATTAACGTCGGTTGGCGTAAAGGTTCAATCAGTTTTAACGTTTCCCATACCGTTTGATCGGCGTATTTTTCTTTGCTGACTGCCAAAATAATCACGTCTGCTAACGCAATGGTTTTTAAAACGCCTTCGCGGTAATCGGTTGAATCTATGGAATCAAAATCGGGCGTGTCCCAAAATACGCAAGGTGGAATGAAGGGCAGTCTTCCAGCCTCTTTCAAAAAGGGGGCTTTTTCTTCTGCCTTAAAAAGCGGGGCAGGGGGGATTTCAGATAAGGTGTAACAATCAAAACGACTCTTATTAAGTTGTTCTGTTGAAACCTGAATAAATGGCGCGAAATAATCCGCCACCTTTTTACACGCCGCCAATTCCACGCCATAACAAAAACCTTGCGGCTGCACCGTGTAACCCGCCAACGGACTCACACCCGCATTTTGCGCTTGCAAAAAAACATTCGTCAGCGAACTTTTACCCGCTTGGGTTGGCCCAATAATGGCAATTTGTAACGGCAACGTTTCGCCAAATTTTCCTTTGCGAAAAAAGGCTTCTGCTAACGTCAATTGTTCCAATGCCTGCTGATATTTTTTGGCATCGTGCGAGCTAGCATTCAAAACCACGCGATAACGTTGGCGAAGGTGCGTAATAAATTTCAGCATAAATTTCAGTCGTTCCGATTACCAAATCATGGCGGTAAAACTTTCATCGTTTCGCAACGCCAAATGTTCGCCAGTTTGACCAATAACATACAGTCCTTTTCTTATCGCATACATGGCGACATTTTCAGGAATCACCATACCTGCAACGGCTCCTAAAATACGATAACCTCTGTAATGCGGCATTAAACGCTTCATTTTTTCTAACCGTTTTAGGTGATCATTCACGTCATCAATACTCAAATTACTTTTGCATTCAATTACCACCGCGTCATCATTATTTACCACCAACAAATCAACTTCTAAACCTTCGCCATCCCGTTTAACGGAAATGTTTTGATGCACTTCGTGAACGTCAATGCCGCGTTCTCTAAATAACTTAACCGCTGCGGGTCGCACTGCCTCTTCTACGAATTCCCCTAAACGATTTGTTAAACGTCCGATGCTTCGGTTCACGTCTTGGATTTCTTTAGCCGTTTGGCGGTGCAATTGTTCTGCATTTTGACGCGCCTCTTGGATTTCCTTAGTCGTTTGGCGGTGTAATTGCTCGGCATTTTGACGCGCTTCTTGGATTTCTTTAGTCGTTTGGCGGTGTAATTGTTCCGCATTTTGACGCGCTTCTTGAATTTCTTTGGCGGTTTCACGTTGAAATCGCTCAACGTTTCGGCTCACGTCTTGGATTTCTTTGGCGGTTTCACGTTGAAATTGCTCAACGTTTCGGTTCACGTCTTGGATTTCTTTAGCCGTTTGGCGGTGCAATTGTTCCGCATTTTGACGCGCCTCTTGGATTTCCTTAGCGGTTTCACGCTGAAGTTTTTCAATGATTCGTTCCGTTTCTTTTTGCGATTCGCCCAACAAACGAATTTGCTCTGTATTTTCTTTCTGACCTTCCGCCACTTCTCTCAAAATTGCCCAAATTTCAACTGCTTCTGCCCGCATTTTTTGCCTCCAAAGAATTAAAAATTTTCTGTGCGAATCATAGCACAACAAATACGCTAGCCTTCGCTAGGCGGCTACGGTTTCGCGCTTTTCAAAAGGCTTAACTTTTTCAATTTTGCGAACAATACTGAATCACGAAAGTCATTATTTTTACCTATTCCACTTAAATTGTGCTGTAATTTATACGACAAAAATGTTTTTTTGAGAACTCTATCACGGTTTTAGAATGTGTTTTGCGGTAGAGTTCGAAACGGTTTTCAATCAATCACAATTAAACAAAAAAATTATTTAAAGTTTCGTTTAAGGTGTCGATAACCACATCATGGACTTAATTGAGTATCTTGATTAAGCGTCATGTTTAGGTTGGACGAACCAACTTTAATTTTTCTTTCTATATCCGAGGATGCAAAAATGGCACAAACTACTACTGCTACACCAGCTATTAAAATCACTGCAACATCTGACGTTGCTGAAATTAAACCAGCTGATTTCGCGAAACTGACAACCGCTGATTTGGGCTTGCTTAATAAAACGCAAGTCGCGGCATTAAGTGGCGATCAAATCGCTGTTTTAACCGACAAAACCGTTCCCGCTCTTTTCGGTCAATTAAAAAACATTGACCCATCATTATTTGCAAGTTTGTCAAAAACTGCTGTTTCTGTTTTACCTGTTGCAAGTTTGTCTGTTGAAGACGTTGCAGCGTTAACACCTGATCAATTGAAAAATTTCACCACTACTCAAGTGGGTTCGTTGAGCAAAACGCAATTAGCTGGCATGAGTACTGATCAATTAAACGTTTTTGCTCCTGGATCAGCAGGTAAAGCGGGTCAATTGGATGCACTGAATGTTAAGAATTTGTCGGCAGACGGCTTTGCAGGATTATTGCCTGCTCAAGTTGCAGCATTAAATCCAGCTCAATTAGCTTCTTTGGGTACCGTTCACTTGAACGCATTGACGGCTGATCAAGCAGCGGCATTAACCCCTGCACAAGCGACCTCATTCAAAGCGTACACATCTTTCGGTGTTAGTGTTATTCCAACATTGAGCAACAAATTTATCGCGGCAATTCCACCAAAAGACTTTGCTTCGTTAACAACGTTACAACAGCAAGCGATTAGTGCTGACCAATTTTCAGCATTAACGCCTGCTCAAATGGGCGCATTGAAAGCAGCAAGCGTTGCTGCCTTTACTGCTGAACAAGAACAAGCCTTAACGCCTTCTGCATTAAGCGGTTTAGTGAAAGCAAACATCGTGAGTTTGTCTTTGGCTAACTTGTTGCCAGAACAATTTGCCACATTGAAACCTGCTCAAATTGCCTTATTGAGTTCAGCACAACTTGCGACATTGGTTTCTGATAACGCCAGTACATTGACAGCACCTATCGTTAATTCATTAACTTCTGCTCAAATTTACTCGTTACCAAGTGCTGTGATGTCAGCTCTTGATCCTAAATCTATCGCCGCTATTTCGCCAAAAGGTGTTGTTGGCTTGAATTCAGATGCCAACACAGGACAAATTGTTAATTTGACTGATGAACAAGTCGGGGCTTTAACACCTGCACAAACAAAAGTCATGACCGCGACGCAAATCGATGCTTTGACTTCTACTGGTGTAGCGTCAATGAGTCCTTTGGCTCTTCAAGCGATTACTGTTGCAGCGATTCCTTCTTTAGACGCGGCGGCTTTCGCGCTTCTTTCAGCAGATCAAGTCAGTGCATTGAAACCTGCTCAATTTGCTGCGTTGACGACAAGTACTTCAACAGGTCAAATTCATTATTTGACGACGGATCAATCAGCAGCTTTAACGCCTGCTCAACTAAAAGTGATGAAAGCGGCTCAAGCGGCAGCATTAGCTTCTGATGTTGTGGATGCAATAGCACCTGCTTCACTTAAAGCGATTAGCGTTGCCGCTTTCCCTTCTGTGTCTTCGTTGGCTTTTGCCTCAATGACATCAGCACAAATTGGCGCGATTACAGCTGCTCAAGCCGCTGTGTTGACATCAGGTCAAATTCAATCAATCGGTGCTGACCAATCGGGCGCATTAACTTCTGCTGCATTGGCGAAATTGAGTGCGTCGTTGGCGACTGAATTAACGACTGCTGCGATTGCGGCAATCGATCCAAAAGCTATCAAAGGCTTAGTGATGTCTAGCTTTGCAAGTAGCGACGTTGCAGCATTGGTTGGCGATCAAGCCCCTTACTTGACTTCAACACAAATGACTTCTTTGACAGACGATGCACAAATCGGTGGTTTGAGTGCCGACGTGATTGCCAACATGAAGCCAACAACGTTCAAAGGCATTTTGACCGCAAACATTGACGGTATCGGTTCAGCGGCAACAACGGCTTTAGGTACAGCGGCTTTGAATGCTATCACTAGCCAACAAGCATCAGCGTTGTCTACCACACAATTGGAAGCCTTTACGCCAACACAAGTATCGTCATTATCTTCTGAGTTCACAAATTGGGTAACGAGTTCAAAAGGCTATATTACTGTCACAAACAGTTCTACTTCAGCGGGCGGTATTGAAACATCCGCCACGTTAGCTGCACCCTCTTATTCTTCTGTTATCACTGCGGGCAAAACCGCTACAACACTTGTGGGTTCAACTGCTGCGGACACCATCACTGGCGGTCTTAAAGACGATACCATCACAGGCGGTTTAGGTGCTGACAGTATTTCTGGTGGCACAGGCAACGACACCATCAACATCACTAGCGTCGCCGCTGACGTGACGACGCTTGACACCATTGACGGTGGCGACGGTAACGATATATTAGCGATTACAACTGCTTATGCGAATACCACGGATGCGTCCATTGCGAATGTTGAATATGTTACCCTCACTGCGTCAGGTGTAGCACTTTCTCTTGCAGGTCAAACAGATGGCTTTGCAATTACTGTTGTGAACGCATCAGGTACTTCTGATACCGTTACAGGTTCAGAAGGCGCGGATTCAATCATTGGTGCTGCAGCAAGTGATTCTATTGCTGGCGGTTCAGGTGCGGATACCATTTCGGGTGGTTCAGGCAACGATACCATCAATGGTGGCACAGGTGATGATTCCATCACAGGTGGCGTGGGTAATGACTCGGTAACAGGCGGTGCTGGTGATGACAATTTCGTTATGACCGATACATCAGGCGCAGACACCATTGTTGACTTCGGCTATGGCACGGACGTAGTCTCGGGTGCTTACTCAGGCGCGGGTACATTAACCGTTTCTTTCTACTCGGCTGCAACAGCCACTGCCGTTGATCTTTCAACCGTATTGGGTTCAGGAGCTACTGTAAATATTACGGGTGGAACAGGCGCAGATACTATCACTGGTGGCGCAAGTAATGACACCATCAACTTCGGTACTGCTGACAGCGTAACAGGTGGCGCGGGTGTTGATGCGTTTGCGGCTGCGGCGGCTGTCACTTCTGGCACGGTTGTAGGTGGTGCTGGTGCTGATACTCTTACTTTTAGTGGTTCAGGAAACACTGTTACCATTTACGACACAGATGGTATTGTTGTAACAGGTACTACAGGTATTGATACGCTTACATTCTCCAGCACTGTCACGGCAACAACTGTTAATGGTGGTGCTACAGGTGCTGACGTTATTGAATTAGCCGATGGTACTAATGCGCTTACTATCAATGCTGGATTGGTTTCTGTTACAGGTGGTACAGGTGCAGATACCATTACTTTTGCTACAACAGCGATGACAGCTGTCACGGTTGATGGTGGTACAGCAACAGGTGATAGCATTGCGGCTGTTCCTGCTGCAGTCAACTCTGGCGCAACATTCACAGACATGGATTCAATTACGGCAACAGCGGGGTCTACTGGCTCTGTATATACAATTACAGGTACAACGGCAACCGCTATTTCAGTAGGAACTACTACACAAACTGTAACGAGTACAAGTTCAGCAACAACAACTGTTACTGCAGCGTCAACAACCACTACATTAAATCTTGGTTCTGCGACAGGTGACTACGCAATTACTGGTGGTGTGGCATTAGCGACTATTGGAGCTGGTTCAAGTACAGGTGACTTGAATATTACTGGTGCAGATGTTACAGGTAGTGCTATTGCTCTTACAGTTGGTACTGGTGACGTAACCGTAACAGGTGGTGCCTCAGGCGACACTTACACCGTAACTGGTTTAGCCACAGCTTCACAAACCTTCACGGGTACTACTTCAATCTTCGATGTTACGTTGGGTGTAGTGAGTGCAAGTGTTGCAACGGGTACTGCTGCTGACATATTGAGAATTGCGGCATTAACACCAACGGGTACATACGCTTTAGGCAGTACAGGTACAGACACAATCTATTCAACTACAGGTGCGAACCTTGCTAGTATGAATTCGGGTGCAGCAACCACCGCTGAAACGTTGAGCTTTGCAGGTACAGCAACATTGACTGCGGCACAATTAGACGGCTTCACCACTTTAACAGGTAGTTCAACACCGAATTTAACATTGACGACAGCCATTACGGCTGCAATGTTAGACGACGCAGTTATGTCTACAACTGCGACAACGATTACGTTGGCTGACGCTGTCAATGCGATTACTGCGGCGGATGCAACGGTTACAACTACCAACGCGCTATACATCGACGGCTCTGCATCAACAGGCACAAACACTTTGACTTTCATTGGTACTGCTGAAACAGTAGGGAAATTCAGTGTCACGGGTGGTGCTGGCAATGACTCAATTACGGGTAGTGCTGCTGGTGAAGATTCGCTTAACGGTGGTGTTGGTGACGATACATTGACTATTGCTGGTTCAGCTTTGACTGCAGCAGATGTTCTCAATGGTGCTGCTGGAACTGACACATTAGCCATTACTGGGAATACTGAGATTACTTCTGCTAAGTTGGACTTAGCAGCTGCTGTCGAAACTATTACTTTCGCCAACACAACGACAAACGTTGCAATTACTGCCGTTGATACGTTGAATACTAGCGGTACTTTGACAGTGAATGCAAGTGCATTAACAACAGGTGCTTTGACTTGGATTGGTACCTCTGAAGCCTCTGCTCAATATGTTACTGGCGGTGCGGTTGCTGATGCAATTACAGGTGGTGCGGCGGCTGATAGCCTTGTAGGTGGTGATGGTTCTGACCAATTCAACTCTACAATGGCAGGTATTACTACATTAGCTGAAACAATCACTGGCGGTGATGGTGATACCGATACAATCAGTATCTCAGATGGTGGTGCTGTTAACTTCACAAGTGCAACCATCACAGGTATTGAAGCTCTTACTGTTGCTGCTGATGCTACCGCAGATGCGATTGCAATTGATGCGGGCTTCTTCGATGATGGTGATGCAGCAACAACAGCAACACTAACTATCACAAGTGGTGCTGATGCCGATAACGATACTTTTGCTATCACAACAACGACTACAAGCTGGGACGCTTCTGCTTCTGCTTCTGCTGGAGCCGTTGCAGCAGCAGGTGATTGGTATCTTGCTGATGGTGGCGATGATGGTGTGTTGACGTATTACGATGAAGTTGCGGCATCTGTTGTAACGCTTACATTAACTGGTCTTGATGCTGGTGCAGTTGCACTTTCTACAACAACACTTACTTGGACTGCGTAAGTTTGTAATCCTGTAAAGCGGGTTGTGTTTTGACCTGCTTTGCTTGATGTGATGTGAAAGCCCGTCCCTTTTGAGAGAAGGGGGCGGGCTTTTTTGTGTGCTAAAATGCGGTAACTTTTTGAATTATTAAGGATAAAAAATGAGTGCAGTAGCGGATGAAATTTGGGGGATTTTGCGTGAAAATAGTTTGCAACTAACAAGGTTGGAAGCCGCGCAAACTGAAACAGATAGAATTTTGAAAAAACTATCTGTTGATGTTAAAGAAGTGAATAAAAGTGTTGGGAGATTAACCAATCGTTTGGGGGAATTTGTTGAAGAATCGGTGCGTCCTGCGGCGGTAAAATTATTTAGAGAACGCGGGATTGATGTCCATGAAGTTCAACAAAACATTGTGGTGAAACGTGATGGTGAAGGTTTAGAAATTGATTTGCTCGTGGTGAACGATAAAGACACGGTAGCCATTGAATGTAAAAGTAATTTGAGCATTGATGACGTAAATGAACACCTTGAACGTTTAGAAAAAATTAAGCGTTTAATTCCTCGTTATAAAGACAATCGTATTTTGGGAGCAGTCGCGGGGATGGTAATTCCTGCAAATGTGGCAACTTACGCAATTCGAAAAGGCTTGTATGTGATTGGGCAAAATGGTGAACAACTCGAATTGCAAAATGACGCAAGTTTTAAAGCGAAAGTTTGGTGAAAAAAGCGTTAGCAAAGCCGCCCTTGTCCTGTTGGATGGGGGCGGCTTTTTTGTGTAGTTGTGGTAGGATTTGCGCTGGAGGTTTTTGAAAGGAGAAATTATGAAATTAAAGTTTAACAAAGATGTTAGAAAATCGATTGCGGAAGAATTGAAAAAAATTTCAAACTTTGGTGGTGTCGGTTTGGGGTTTATGGGTTATTCAAATAACAGTCCGACGGTTTTATTGGCTGCATTTGTTTGGTGGATAATTTGCCAGTCGATTGCACATTTGTTGATGTCTATTGAAGATGAGGAATGAAAATGACTTTTGAATTTGCGGCATTACTTGGAATGGGATTGGTTGTTTTGTGGGGCGGAATTGCGTTGTTATTAGCATTCAAACCTTGGAAAAAAACACAAACCAATTGGAATGAAGTGCATCATCCTTCGCACAGTTAGTTGTGAAGCAGGTTGTGTTTTGACCTGCTTTGCTTGATGTGATGCGAAAGCCCGTCTTCTGAAAAGGAGGCGGGCTTTTTTGTTGTGGGGGGTTGCGTGAGCGAAATCCCCCTGCGCTTCGCGCTCCCCCTTCAAAAAGGGGGAAAACCATTAAAATCAAAATCAAAAGCTGTTGCTGTTGCTTTTTAATCTTTTGCCCCCTTTTTGAAGGGGGCAGCCTGAAAGGCTGGGGGATTTGCTTTAAACACTGAGGAAAGAAAATGTTGCCATATTCAAAAACAACAAAACCGTTTGCGAGAGAATTGCGAAAAAACCAAACTGACGCGGAGGAATTATTATGGTCGCGGATTAGGCGAAAACAAATTTTAGGGGTGACATTTAATCGTCAAAAACCGTTAGGACGTTATATTGTAGATTTTTACAGTTTTGCGGCAAAATTGGTAATTGAGTTGGATGGTTCACAGCATTTTGAGCCTGATGCGCTGGCGTATGATGCTGAACGAACAACGTTTTTAGAATCGTTAGAGTTGAAAGTGATTCGATTCGATAATTTGCAAGTTTTTAACGAATTGGAAAGTGTTTTAGCGGTGGTTTATGATGCGGTGAGAATGCGAGTTTAAAAGCCCAGCTTGCCGTTGGTGAGTGGTTTTTTTGTTGTGGTATGATTTAACTGAATTTTAATTTTGGAGAATTTGAAAATGACCGATGAAGAATTAAAAGAGTTGGTGGCAAGTTTGGCGATTAAGTCAGACAGATTGGATGCTCAACAACAAAAAACCGATGAGCAAATGCGAAAAACCGATGAGCAAATGCGAAAAACCGATGAACAAATGCGAAAAACGAATGACACGTTAAAAAGTATCGGTATTCAACTTGGAAATATGTCACGCAATCAAGGTGATGTTGCCGAAGAATTCTTTTTTAACAGTTTGGCAAACGACACCCATTTGGGCGCGATTCATTTTGATGATATTTCTAAAAATGAACACAAACGACGGGGAAAAACCGAGGAAGAATACGACATTGTGATGACGAACGGGAATGCGATTGGGATTGTAGAAGTGAAATACAAAGCCCATATCAATGATTTAGAGAAGTTAGAACGCAAAATGAAAAATTTTAAGACGTTGTTCCCGTGGTTTGAGAATTACAAACTTTACGGCGCAATGGCATCCTTTCACATTAACGATGATGCAAAAAATGAAGCATTGAATCGTGGTTTTTTTGTGTTACAACGTAGCGGTGATTTGATTCATACGGATGCCGCTGAAAGTTTATTCGTGTTGTAAGCGAGTTGTATTTTGACCTGCTTTGCTTGAAGCGGTTGTAAAATGAGAACTTCCCAGCCTTTTAGGCTGCCCTTCAAATTAAAAATTCGCTGTGCAAATCATGGCGCAACAAATGCTATGCTTTCGCTAGACGTTAACCAATCACTACCAAATGAAAAAATGATTTAAAGTTTTGACCATGAGGTGCCGATACAAGTAACAAGCTATAAACCGAGAGACTTGTAATGAATCGCCTTTCGCTTTAGCTATAACCACTCATGGACTTAATTGAACGTCATTAAGCGTCATGTTAGAGTTGGAATGAACCAACTTGATTTTTCTTTCTATATCCGAGGATGCAAAAATGGCAACAACTACCATTGCTACACCAGCAATTAAAATCACTGCAACCACTGATGTTGCTGAAATTAAACCCGCTGATTTCGCGAAATTAACAACCGCTGATTTGAGCTTGCTTAATAAAACGCAAGTCGCGGCATTGAGTGGCGACCAAATCGCTGTTTTAACCGACAAAACCGTTCCCGCTCTTTTTGGTCAATTGAAAAACATTGATCCAGCATCATTTGCAAGTTTCTCAAAAGCAGCGGTTTCTGTTTTACCTGTTGCAAGTTTGTCTGTTGAAGACATTGCAGCGTTAACCATTGACCAGTTGAAAAATTTCACAACTACTCAAGTGGGTTCGTTGAGCAAAACGCAATTAGCAGGCATGAGTGCGGATCAATTAAACGTTTTCACCTCTGGAAGTAAAGCAAGTCAATTGGATCTCTTGAGTGTTAAGAATTTGTCTGCTGAAGGCTTTGCAGGGTTATTACCTGCTCAAGTTGCGGCATTAAATCCAGCACAGTTGGCTTCTTTGGGTACACTTCAATTGAACGCTTTGACTGCCGATCAAGCGGCGGCATTAACCCCAGCTCAAGCGACTGCATTCAAATCGTTTGCGTCTTTCGGTGTGAATGTTATTCCAACATTGAGCAGCAAATTTATTGCGGCAATTCCACCAAAAGATTTTGCTTCATTAACAACGTTACAATTGCAAGCGATCAGCACTGACCAAATTCCAGCGATCACAGCAGCTCAAATGAGCGCATTGAAAGCGGCAAGCGTTGCGGCTTTTACTGTTGATCAAGAACAAGCCTTAACGCCTTCTGCATTAAGCGGTTTAGTGAAAGCAAATATCGTGAGTTTGTCTTTAGCTAACTTGTTGCCAGAGCAATTTGCCACATTGAAACCTGCTCAAATTGCCTTATTGACTTCAACACAACTTGCGACATTGGTTTCTGACAACGCTAGCGCATTGACAGCACCGATCATGAATTCATTAACTTCTGCTCAAATCTACACATTGCCAAGTGCTGTGATGTCAGCTCTTGATCCTAAAGCTATCGCCGCTATTTCTGCAAAAGGTGTTGTTGGCTTGAATTCAGATGCTAATACGGGACAACTTGTTAACCTGACTGACGAACAAGCAGCGGCTTTAACACCCGCACAAACGAAAGTCATGACGGCGACGCAAATCGACGCACTATCTTCTGCTAGTGTCGCGGCAATGAGTCCTTTGGCTCTTCAAGCAATTACTGTAGCGGCTATTCCCTCTTTAGATGCAGCAGCTTTCGCGCTTCTTTCAGCAGATCAAGTCAGTGCATTGAAACCTGCTCAATTTGCTGCGTTGACGACAAGTACTTCAACAGGTCAAATTCATTATTTGACGACGGATCAATCAGCAGCTTTAACGCCTGCTCAACTAAAAGTGATGAAAGCGGCTCAAGCGGCAGCATTAGCTTCTGATGTTGTGGATGCGATAACACCTGCTGCACTCAAAGCAATTAGCGTTGCCGCTTTCCCTTCCGTGTCTTCGTTGGCTTTTGCCTCAATGACATCGGCACAAATTGGCGCGATTACAGCCGCTCAAGCTGCTGTGTTGACATCAGGTCAAATTCAATCAATCGGTGCTGACCAATCAGGCGCATTAACCTCGGCTGCATTGGCGAAATTAAGCGCGTCGATGGCGACTGAATTTACTACTGCTGCGATTGCGGCAATCGATCCAAAAGCTATCAAAGGCTTAGCGATGTCCAGTTTTGCAAGTAGTGATGTTGCGGCATTGGTTGGCGATCAAGCACCTTACTTGACTTCAACACAAATGACTTCTTTGACGACGGACGCACAAATCGGTGGTTTGAGCGCTGACGTGATTGCCAACATGAAGCCAACGACTTTCAAAGGTATTTTGACGGCAAACATTGACGGTATTGGTTCAGCGGCAACGACGGCTTTAGGCACAGCGGCTCTCAATGCCATCACTAGCCAACAAGCGGCGGCGTTGTCTACCACACAATTGGAAGCCTTTACACCAACACAAGCGGCTTCATTCTCTTCTGATTTCACAAAGTGGGTAACGGATTCAAAAGGTTATATTACTGTCACAAACAGTTCTACTTCTGCGGGCGGTATCGAAACATCAGCCACGTTGGCTGCGCCATCGTATTCTTCCGTTATCACTGCAGGCAAAACCGCTGCAACGCTTGTGGGTTCAACCGCTGCGGATACGATTACGGGTGGTATTAAAGACGACACCATTACAGGCGGTTTAGGTGCTGACAGTATTTTTGGTGGCGCAGGCAACGATACCATCAAAATCACTAGCGTCGCAGCTGACGTGACAACGCTTGACACCATTGACGGTGGCGACGGTAACGATATATTAGCGATTACGACTGCTTACGCGAATACCACGGATGCGTCCATTGCGAATGTTGAAAAAGTCACTGTTACTGGAACGAGTTTGGTGGTTAGTTTCGCGGGTCAAACAGATGGCTTTGCGATTACTGTAACAGCGACTACTGCTGACACTATCACGGGTTCTGAAGGCGCAGACAGCATTACAGGTTCTACAACTACTGATTCTATTGCTGGTGGTTCAGGTGCCGATACGATTTCGGGTGGTTCAGGTGTTGACACAATCAATGGTGGTGTGGGCGATGATTCCATCACGGGTGGCGTGGGCAATGACTCACTAACAGGCGGTGCTGGTGATGACAATTTCGTTATGACCGATACATCAGGCACTGACACCATTGTTGACTTCGGGTATGGCACGGACGTAATTTCAGGTGCTTACTCAGGTGCGGGTACATTGAAAGTGAGTTTTTATTCGGCTGCAACAGCCACTGCCGTTGACCTTTCAACTGTATTAGGTTCAGGAGCTACTGTAAGCATTACGGGCGGAACAGGCGCAGATACTATTACTGGTGGTGCAAGTAATGACACCATCAACTTCGGTACAGCTGACAGCGTAACAGGTGGCTCGGGTATTGATTCGTTTTTGGCGGCTGCCGCCGTTACGTCTGGCACTGTCGTCGGTGGCGCAGGTGCGGATATTCTTACGTTTTCTGGTGCTGCAAATACTATTAGCATTTACGACACGGACGGTATTTCTGTCGCAGGTGGTACGGGTATCGATGCGATTACCTTCACCAGCACTCTCACGGCAACAACTGTTACGGGTAATGGCGGTGCTGATACTATTGCATTAGCGGATGGTAGTAATGCGCTTACTATCAATTCGGCATTGGTTTCTGTTACAGGTGGTACAGGTGCTGATGCGATTACTTTTACTAATACGGCTGCAATGTCGGCTGTAACAGTAGACGGTGGTACAGCAACAGGCGATAGCATCGTAGCAGTGGGTAATTATGCTAACGTTGCAACATTCAAAAACATGGATTCGTTGACTTTGACTGCTGATGTAACAGGTGGTGGTACTTATACTATCACTGGTACAACAGCAACCGCTGTTGCAGCAGGTGCTTTGATTCAAACTATTACCAGTACAAGTTCAGCAACTACAACGGTTACTGCTGCCACTACAACGACAAAAGTTTTGTCTGCTTCTAGCACAGGTGACATGATAATCACAGGTGCCGCTGCAGTTGCAGCAATGACTATTACTGGAGGTTCTGGTAATGATTCAATCACGGGTAGTGCTTCTGCCGACAGCATTACTGGTAATTCTGGTGCAGATACCATCACTGGCGGCGTGGGCAATGATTCTGTAACAGGCGGCGAAGGTTCAGATGTGTTCGTTTTTGCGGCGGGCGCAACTAGCACACCTTCTAATACAAACTTTGACGCAATCTCTGACTGGAACGAAAGCAGCACTGCTGACTCAATCGACTTCGGTTCGACCTCGTTGACGTTTGTAACGTCTTCAACCACAGCGGCAACAGCTACATCCTCTATTGCAAGCGGTATTGCAACTTTTGCCACTGATTTATCAGATGATACGGTTGCCGAAAGAATTGTTGCTGCACAAGCTGGTTTAGCTTTGGGTGGCACAGCAACCGCTGGTCAAACCGTTGTCTTTAGACAAGGCTCTGACAGTTACGTTTTCATCTCTGATGGCACTGACGGCGTTGCCGCAAATGACGTGTTAGTGAAATTAGAAAACCGTTACGTTAGTTCTGCAACCATTACGAGCGGTGACTTAACAGTTGCAGCGGGTGAGGTTTATACAGCGGCGTTGTTCAATAGTGGAATTGCTAACATCAGCACAACAGATACGGCTTATGTGGTTGATACAAATGCTAACGTAGTTACTGCAAATGTTGCTCTAACAACTAATGAAGCTAAATTAGACAGAATCGTTCTTACAGATACGACTTTGGCAGCATCAGCTGTAAATACAACTAATGGTTATACAACAACTGCTGTGATTGATGTCAGTGATTTGACGGGTATTACCTCTAGTGCTGCGGCTGATGTTGTAACAATGTACACAGCTAACACGGCTGGCACAATTTCTGGTTTAGGTAATGAAACTGTTATCTTGTCTGATACTACTTTAGCTGCAGCAACCATAAACAGCATTAACAGTGCAACGACGGGTGTTGTTACTTTAAGTGGTACTGTAACGGCTATTACATCAAGTACAGCAGCAAATATTGCTACGTTAATTGCTGCGGATACTGCTGGTGAAGTTGTCTTAACACAAACAGACTTCACTGTTGCTGTTTCAGACGCGGCTTCAGTCACAGCTACGACATTAAAAGCGATTGCTGATGCGACAACAGGTGTGGTTACCGCATCGAGCCTCACAGGTGTTACCGCTTCGACCATTGCTCAAGCAACGCAATTGTTGGTAACGGATACTGCGACATTGACACTTCCAGCGGATGTGCCATACACAATCACTGAAGCGGCTTCAATTACCGCAACGGCATTGAAAGCGATTGATGATGCGACAACAGGTATCGTAACGGCATCGAGCCTCACAGGTGTTACCGCTTCGACCATTGCTCAAGCAACGCAATTGT
>CAZLGN010000002.1:0-1567 GCA_964558865.1 uncultured Methylomagnum sp. | reverse complement strand
TGGTAACGGATACTGCGACATTGACACTTCCAGCGGATGTGCCATACGCAATCACTGAAGCGGCATCAATTACCGCAACCGCTTTAGTTGCTATTGCTAATGCCACAACAGGTATCGTAACGGCATCGAACTTGACAGCAATTACTGCGGCAACTGTTGCACAAGCCACACAATTGTTTGTAACTGATTCTGCAACATTAACCCTTCCTGCTGCTGTACCCGTGACTTTATCTGATGATGGCTCTGCCGCTGAAATTGAAGCAATTTTGACAGCAACCACAGGAATAGTTTCTGCTATTCTTGAAGATTCCTATACAACAGGAGGTACATTAACTGTTGCTGTTGGTGACGTAATTGATATTGATACTGCAACAACAACAACTGCTTTAGATGGTGCAGCAGAAGCTGCTCTTGTTGATGTTGATGCTCCTGGTGAATGGTTCTTTGGTACTAACTTGTTCACATGGTGGGATGATGGTGAAACAATTGATGCTGTTAGTTCAATCACGCTCACAGGTGTTGCAACTGTAAATGTTTCTGGTGACACAATTACCATTGCGTCAATGACTTAATCACACAAAGCGGGTTGCCTTTTAATCCGCGTTGTTTGAAGTTGTAAAACAAGAAACCGCCAACCGAAAGGGAGGCGGTTTTTTTGTGGGTTAATCTGACGGTTTTTGGGGTTCGTTTTCGGGCGAGGCTTGGGGTTCTTCAGGAACGATTTTGGGTTCTTCGGCAGCTGCCATTTTTTGTTTGAGTTGGATGATTTTGGCTTCGCTAATTGCCTTTTGTTTGCGTTCTTTTTCGTCCTTTTGGAATTCGCTGATTTTGCCTTTCCAAGCGTAACTTGGGTTGAGGCGGTAGGCTTTCAAGTTATCCAACGTGACTTTTTCAATGATGTTGAGTTTTGTAAGTTTGGTTAATGCAGTGCTGACGTGCTGTTGTCTAATTTTAGTGTGTTCAGTAATCCGTTTTTGCGTGACACGGATGTAGTTTTCAAAATCGAGTTCAGACAGCATAAACATGAATACTTTTAAATCGGTGCCGTTGAGTTCTTCACAGCTTGCAATCAATTTCAAACTTTGTTGAAACATAAAAAAGAAATCCTTGTTTTTAAGGATGTTTCGATTTGTATAAGAAAACTCAATACCACAAAAATCCACAATTTCACGAAACCATTCGCCATTTAATCGGTGTTCTTTATTGGCTTCGTGCAATTGTTTTTCAAGCGTGTAAGCGTCTGGCATAAAATCCGAAATAATGACACTCCGAATTCCTGTAGAAATAGCTGTGTTAAGTTGCGCCATGCGTTTTTGAATGTCAGAAGTCACACCAATTTTTTTATGACGATTGCCGTTTTCGATAATATAAACCAGCTTCATTTTGCATCTCCTTTTGTGCGGTGGTTAGCATCGTACTATTCATTGAGCAGCTGTAGCAATTTGAATTGTAACGGTGGAAAAATAACAGTTGAAATGCGAGGCGAATTTTGGTTGTTGTGCTTTAAGCCCCTACATTGAGCGGGTATTGAATCCATATTTTCTAATTTATTTTCATTAAATATCAA
>CAZLGN010000001.1:0-38126 GCA_964558865.1 uncultured Methylomagnum sp. | reverse complement strand
TTGGTTTAACAACAGAGCAAATAGCGAATTTATTTCAAGAATTCAAACAAGCCGACAGTTCAACGACACGAAAATATGGTGGCACGGGGTTAGGTTTAACAATTTCCAAAAAATTAGTTGAACTTATGAATGGTCGCATTTGGGTTGAAAGTAAGCAAAATGAAGGCTCATCATTTATATTTACCGCTCGTTTTCAATTAGCAAAAGCCGATGAAAGTATTCCGACTATTTTGCCTGATGTAAATAAATTACGAATTTTGGTCATTGATGATCGACGTGAAGCGCAATTAGTTTTAGTCGATTTACTCACTGTTTTAGGTGTTGGTTTAGCGTATGGAAAAATACATTGTGCATCGAGTGGAAAAATTGCTTTAGAAATGCTGCAGCAAGCCGTCGATGCAAATCAGCCTTATGATTTACTGCTTATGGATTGGGTCATGCCAGAAATGACGGGGGAACAATTCTTATATCATCTCGAAAAAAATAATCAGATTTTTCCACCGCACGTTATTGTTATTTCAGCTTATCATTCCGATGTTATCCGTGAAACAGCTGAAAAATTTGGCGTACAGCATTTTTTATCAAAACCTATTTTACCCAATGCGTTACGGCAATTATTTAATGCCATAACAGGAAACACCACCGTAACCGATTATGATGCGCTCTCACTTCAAAACATCAATCTTAGCGGAATGCGGGTACTTTTAGTTGAAGATAATTTAATCAATCAGCAACTTGCTATTGAATTGATGGAAAGTCATGGCGTTGAAGTCACTGTTGCAAATAATGGTCAAGAAGCCATTGATCAATTAGATGCCGTTGAAGCAAATTATTATCACGTTGTGTTAATGGATTTGCACATGCCAGTGATGGATGGGTATGAGGCAACGCGCCAAATTCGCGCCAATTCGCGTTATGACAACTTACCGCTAATTGCCATGACCGCTTATGCCATGATTACAGAGCGCAATCAATGTTATGAAATGGGAATGAATGGTCATTTGAGCAAGCCTATTGAATTAGACGAGTTTTATTCAACTCTTGCGCGTTATTATGTCAACGCTACAGCTAATCATTCACCACCTATCCCAACGCAAAAATCGCCTGATGTTTCTTTGCAATTACCCGATGTTGCAGGTGTTGATGCAAAAGCGGCGATACGTCGCGCAGGAAATAACCAACAATTGTATATGCGTTTGTTATTTCAATTTGTAACTGATTACGTCGATTGCGACGAAACCTTTACCCATAAAATTACTTCTGCATACTGGGACGATGCAAAAATGCTCGCGCATACGTTGAAAGGTTTAGCGGGAACGTTGGGGATAAATGAAATTCCTAATTACGCTAGTTGCCTTGAAATTGCATGTCAAAAACAAAATTCCGAATCTGCTCTAATTGCATTAAGCGAAATGATGAAAATCCTCTCGCCAATACTTATTTCATTGCAGCAGTATTTTATTGAAAATCCTCTCGCAAAATATACACCATTGGTCAATTCAGAAAAAAAATTGGATAAATTACCGAGTTGTATGCAAACACTTATGGATTTGTTAGTTGATTGTGATAACGATGCAAACCGATTATGGGAAGAAAATTATTCAGAATTTGCAGTGAAATTATTACCGTCAGTTATCAATAAAATCGAACAAGCATTACATGATTTTGATTTTGATACGGCGCATAGTTTGTTAAAAGAAGTTGTTACAGAATTTGAAGCCACACAAATTCCGACTTGCATTCCAAAATTAGCACAAAAAATTGGGGACAATAATCAACAACTACTTGATTTATGGGAAAATAATAACGAAGTTTTTGACTCCATTTTACCTTGTAAAAATCAAACAGCGGAGTGTTGGTTAGATTGTAAATTACTAGATTTATCAAATAATTAAGTTTAAATACAAATTTAGCTCAACATAGCCATTTTTTTCAGAATATATTTTAAAAAGTTATGACAGGAAATACAGTGATAGAAAAACAAGATTTACTCTTTGAACTCGGTTGCGAAGAATTGCCGCCGAAAACGTTATTGAAATTAAGCAACGCTTTAACCGATGGCATCGTGCAAGGTTTGAACGATGCTGAATTAGCCTTTTCAAACGTAAAAAGTTTCGCCGCGCCACGTCGTTTGGCGGTTTTTATCGAAAATTTGCAAGGCGCACAAGCCGATAAAACCGTACAAAAACGTGGCGTATCGATTCAAGCGGCTTTTCAACCAGACGGCACGCCAAGCAAAGCTGCGTTAGCATTCGCGCAAAGTTGCGGCATGGAATTCGACCAACTCGAACGCTTGAAAACTGACAAAGGCGAATGGCTTGCGTGTACTCAAACGATTGCAGGGCAAACGACACAACAGTTGATTCCTGACATTATTCGCAAAAGTTTAGCGAATTTGCCAATTGCAAAACGAATGCGCTGGGGAAATTTCACTACTGAATTTGTCCGACCTGTGCATTGGGCGATTTTGCTTTATGGCGATGAAATTATTGAAACTGAAATTTTAGGGCTGCAAACAAGCAATCAAACGCGCGGTCATCGTTTCCACGCGCCACAAAATTTGACGATTTCAAAACCTGAAAATTACGCTGATATTTTATTGTCACAAGGCAAAGTCATTGCCGATTTTGAACAACGTAAATCACAAATTCGTGCCGATGCAGAAAAAGCCGCTTTGACCGTAAATGGCATCGCGCATATTGAAGACGATTTGCTCGAAGAAATTGCCGCGTTAAACGAATTACCTGTACCCATTACGGGGCATTTTGATGAACGCTTTTTAGCGTTGCCTGCTGAAGTTTTAATTACGACGATGCAGGAAAATCAAAAATACTTTCCCGTGAAAAATGCTGATGGTTCGTTGCGCCCTTATTTCATTACGTTTAGTAACATTCAAAGTACCAATCCCGAATCGATTAAAAATGGAAATGAACGTGTCGTTACGCCACGTTTATCGGATGCGGAATTTTTCTGGAAACAAGACCGCCGTTATTCACTTGCCGATTTTGCGCCACGTTTGGAAACCATCGTTTTTCAAGAAAAATTGGGAACCGTTGCGGCAAAAGTTGAACGTTTAGTCAAACTCGCTGAATTTATCGCACCCAAAATTAACGCTGATGTTGAACTTTCAAAACGAGCGGCTTTTTTAGCGAAAAACGATTTAATGACTGAAATGGTCGGTGAATTTGGAAATTTGCAAGGCATCATGGGACGTTATTACGCGCTGGCAGACGGCGAAAATCCAAACGTTGCCCAAGCGATTGAAGAACATTATTTGCCGAAACAAGCAGGTGGCGCGATTCCGACAAGTGATATTGGTTGCGTGGTGGCATTGGCTGAAAAAATCGACACATTGGCGGGAATTTTTAGCGCAGGTTTAATTCCAACAGGCGATAAAGACCCGTATGCGTTACGTCGGGCGGCATTGGGCGTGTTACGAATTTTGATTGAACACGATTTAAAACTCGATATTCACGCGCTGGTTGAATTTGCGCTGTCGTTATTTGCCCACGAATTCGACAAAACCAAAACACAAACGCTCGTGACGGATTTCATTTTTGAACGATTGAAAGGTTACGCTTCAGACAAAGGTTTTACAGCGGACGAATTTGAAGCTGTTTTAGCGGTGAATCCTGCTGAACCGTTAGATTTTATGCAACGTTTGCAAGCCGTGAAAGCCTTCCGTCAATTGCCAGAAGCTGAAAGTTTAGCGGCGGCAAATAAACGCATTTTGAACATTTTGAAAAAATCACCTCCCCCTCAATCTCCCTCCAAAGGGCGAAGTGCTTTGGTTGAGCCAGTTGAAATTAAGTTGCACGAATTGGCAAAACAATCGGCGGCGGACATTCAACCGCTGCTTGAAAAACGCAATTATCAAGCGACGTTAAATCGTTTAGCAGAATTGAAACAACCAGTCGATGCGTTTTTTGATGGCGTAATGGTGAATTGTGACGATTTAGAATTACGCGCAAATCGCCTCGCGTTGCTGAATTTGTTGTCGCAACAATTTTTGACCTGCGCCGATATTTCAAAATTGCAAGCCTAGAAAATGCACCGTTACATTCTGCTCGACCGTGACGGTGTGATTAACCACGATTCGGACGAATTTATAAAATCGCCCGAAGAATGGTTGCCGCTTGAGAATAGTTTGGAGGCGATTGCGCTGTTAAATCAACACGGTTTTCGCGTCGTGGTTATCACTAATCAATCGGGTTTGGCGCGAGGTTTGTTCGACGAAAAAACCTTAAATTCGATTCACGACAAAATGTGTAAAGCTGTTTCTAAATTTGGTGGCGCGATTGAAGCCATTTATTTTTGTCCGCATCAAACTGAAGATTGTTGTGAATGCCGCAAACCGAAAGCAGGTTTATTAAAACAATTCGCTGTCGATTACGATGTTGATTTAAAAGACGTTTGTTTTATTGGCGATTCATTGCGCGACATTCAAGCCGCTCAAAATGGTGGCGCAATTCCCATTTTAGTCAAAACAGGTAACGGTGCAAAAACGTTACAAGATAATCCACAATTTTTAACTTCACTTTTATTTTTTGAAAATCTTTATGACACAGCAAAATTCTTCATCGGTCGATAATCGTCCGAAAAATTACATGGGTTCAGCCTTACTTTTTTTCAGTATTTTCTTCACTGCAACGATTGAAGCGGCAATTTTATTTGCATTGTTTTGGACTCCATTTCCCATGCGCTACAAACTAGGCAAATTGTGGTGTCGGTTAATGCTTTGGATAATGGAAATAACCGTCGGTTTGAAATACGAAGTGGAAGGTTTGGAAAATGTGAACCCCGAACAAGCCACAATTATTTTCAGCAATCATCAATCCGCGTGGGAAACGTTGGCGTTGCGTTATATATTGCCAACGCAATCGGCGGTGATAAAACGTGAATTATTGTATTTGCCGTTGTGGGGTTGGTCGTTATTGTTGTTGAAATCCATCGTGATTGATAAACGTAACGCCCGTGGCGCGTTGAAAAGTTTGCTAAAAGACGGCACAAAATACTTAAACGAAGGTATTTGGGTGTTGATTTTCCCCGAAGGTACCCGTGCAGGCGCACGCGAAGTTTTACCGTTCAACATTGGTGGCGCGATGTTAGCGCACAAATCAGGTTTTCCCGTTATTCCCGTTGTGCATAATGCGGGGGATTTTTGGGCAAGATACAGTTTTTTAAAATATCCAGGCACGATTAAAGTGAAAATCGGTGCGCCCATTGAAACCAAAGGACGCAAAGCCGCTGATATTAACGCCGAAGCCGAAGCGTGGATAAAAACCGAATTGGCAAAATTGTAATGCGTTAATTTTTGGGCGCAGCGAGTTCAATGGCGATTTGTTCGAATTGATAATTTTTCGCCGTTCAATAGTCAATTGTACGAACCGTTTTAGAAAATACTTCTAAAAACTGCTGCACAGGATAATAGGTTTTATCAGTGGCTGGCTCAAACCGAGAAATGGGCAAACGCGCCAACATCATTTTACCTTGTTCAATATCTTGCAATCCAAAAAGCAGTTGCCCAAATTTATCGACCATCGATGCGGGAATGTTTTGGCGTGCGACCCAAGCATTATTTAATAAAGGGTCGGTTTGCCATTTTACTTCTAGCTGATTTGCCATATCGGGCTGTTCGGTTTGAAAACCCTTCCACGGCACTGACCATGTTGCACCTGCCGCAACTCGTCCGCGCAACACATTCATGATTGACGATTCTTGTGAACCAACATACAAATTTTTAATGTCATGATTCACATCAATGCCGTGCGTGTGTAAATAGTATTGTGGCATCATTGTAGCAGCGAGAGCAGTAGGGGCGGGATATGAAACAACCTTCCCCTTTAAATCAGACACTTGGCGAATTTTGCTGTCTTTACGCACTAAAATAATGCCGCGAAACCCATCGTCATCGCCCATTTTTCCAAAAATGTGATAGCCATGTTTGAGTGATTGAATGGTTTGATACGGATTCGGCATCGCAAAATCGAAATGTCCAGCGTATAACTTATTTTCAAATTCTTCGTAATTTGCGGAGGTTTCTAAGGTGATATGCACTTCAGGAATATGGATATTCATATAATCTACAATCGGGTTATAAAGTTCCATTAAGCGTTGCGGATTGTGCAGCGGGTGAATGCCAACAATGTATTCGGTAAGTTGTGAAGTGTTGACTGAAGTGAAAACGGGTTGATAAATGCTTTCTTCTTTTGTTTTATCGCAGCCGCTCATAAACATCAAAGTCGTTATCACCCACAGTTTTACGATATTTTGAATATAATTGGGCATGAGATTATTCCTGTAGTGAGTTTTTTGGGATTATCAATAATCACGGTTATTTTTGGAATTAAAGAGTAGACATTGTCATTAGTCAAGCACGCAAAGTTATGCAAATATACAACCTTAAAAACTATTTTGGAGAAATTTAAAAATGAATTACAACACGTTGATTTTAATAAAAAGTTTTACACGAAACATTTTTGTATATAAACACCAATATATTCAGTCAAAAACATTATGCTGACAGAATTTTCTTTAATCGATAAGTTTTTCAAAAAACAAACCCATCAAAATACTGAAATACATTTAGGAATTGGTGATGATTGTGCGTTACTTTCTGTTCCGAGCGGTTATGAACTGGCGATAACTACCGACACAATGGTTGAAAATGTCCATTTTTTCGCTGATGCTAATCCCACTCAACTGGGGCATAAATTACTGGCGGTAAATTTGAGTGATTTAGCGGCAATGGGCGCAAAACCGTTTGCCGTTACCTTGGCATTGACCTTGCCGCGAGCGAATGAAACGTGGTTGAGTGAATTTTCAGCAGGTTTTTTAAAATTAGCGCAACGGTATTCTGTCGATTTAATTGGTGGTGATACGACAAAAGGGGCGTTGACTTTGACCGTGCAAGCAATGGGATTGGTGCCAAACGGACAGGCATTAAAACGTTCGACGGCGAAAGTGGGCGATTTAATTTACATGACGGGATTATTAGGCGAAGCGGGCTTAGGATTGAAAATTGAACAGGGTTACGACTGTAACGACAAAAACGCTTTAAGCCGATTTCATCAGCCAATACCGCAAGTAGAATTGGGTTTAAAATTACGCGGAATTGCGAGCGCCTGTATTGATATTTCAGACGGTTTGGCAAGCGATTTGGGTCACATTTTGCGACAAAGCCACGTTGGCGCATGTTTGGACTGGGAAAAATTACCGCTTTCAGATGCTGTGAAATCTTATATTAAAGCAACAAACGATGCGTCAATGCCGCTAATTTCTGGCGATGATTACGAATTATGTTTTACGATTTCACCTGAATTCGTGCATCGAGTACCTGAAAATTGCACGCAAATTGGCGTAATTGAAACAACCGCAGGCTTGCGCTTAACAAAATTCGGGCAAATTGAAACACTAAACAGCAAAGGCTATGAACATTTTTCTTAAACATTACGGCAAAAAACAACTTACGCCAAAGCATATTCTACAAAATTCCTGGCTATTTTTAGCCTTTGGTTTTGGTTCAGGTTTGGTAAAAAAAGCTCCAGGAACTTGCGGGACACTCGCGGCGATTCCGATTTATTTGTTATTGGCTCAAACGCCATTTTGGTTTTATTGCATCTCGACGATTATTGCGACATTGGTTGGCATTAAAATTTGTGATGTGGCGGCGAATTTGCTGGGCGAACATGACTTTAATGGCATTGTTTGGGATGAAATTGCAGGCTATTTAATTACGATGTGGTTTGTCACATTTAGTTTTTGGAATGTTTTAGCAGGATTTTTGTTGTTTCGATTTTTCGATATTCTTAAACCTTTTCCCATTAAATGGGTCGATAAACACGTTCAGGGTGGTTTTGGAATTATGTTGGATGACGTATTGGCAGGTGTTTTTGCAGGCGGAATTTTGTGGGCGTTTAATATGTTGTTCTGATTTTAGGCGAGGGCAAATGTTATTTGCCCTTACGCGCTAAAAAAATAGGAAAACTACATCATTTTCCAGTGTAAGCATTCGCCCGCGTTTAATGGTGTAATGCCGTCATAATTCGCGGGAACAATCCAATCCGCTTTTTCTAACGTTACGGTGCCTTTATTGCGAGGCAAACCGTAAAAATCCGCCCCGTAAAAACTTGCGAAACCTTCTAATTTATCTAACGCCTTCACTCGTTCAAAGGCTTCGGCGTAAAGTTCCAATGCGCCAAATGCGCTGTAACACCCCGCACAACCACAATTAGCTTCTTTCAAATGCGTCAAATGCGGCGCACTGTCTGTCCCTAAGAAAAATTTAGAATTCCCACTTGTCGCCGCAGTTACTAATGCCGCGCGATGCGTTTCACGTTTTAAAATTGGTAGACAATAATAATGCGGCTTGATTCCACCCGCTAAAATTGCGTTCCGATTAAACAGTAAATGTTGTGGTGTAATCGTAGCGGCTACTTTATCGCTTGCCGATTCGACAAACTGAACTGCTTCTTGTGTTGTGACATGCTCTAACACGATTCGCAACGCGGGGAAATTCGTTACAATCGCCATCAAATACCGTTCGATAAACACCCGTTCCCGATCAAAAATATCACAATCTTCGTCAGTCACTTCGCCATGAATCAATAGTGGTAAATCGTACTTTTCCAACGCCGCTAATAATGGGTAAATTTTGGTTACATCCGCTACACCCGCATCAGAATTCGTTGTTACTCCCGCTGGATAAAGTTTAACCGCGTGAATGTGTTCACATTCAGCAGCGCGTTTAATTTCGTCAATTGTCGTCGCCGCCGTTAAATACAAGGTCATTAACGGTGTAAAATCCGTGCCGTTTGGAATTGCCTGTAAAATTTCGTCTTGGTATATCAATGCCTGTGCGACGGTGGTTACAGGTGGTTTTAGATTTGGCATAATCATCGCGCGGGCAAATTGGCGCGTCGTGTGTGGTAAAACAGTTTTTAAAATCGCGCCATTTCGAATGTGTAAATGACAATCGTCAGGGCGAGTAATAGTCAACGTTTTCATAGTTTAAATTCCAAGTCTTTAAATAAGCACATTTAATTAGCTTTTTGCCAATCGTTTCTCTGTTTCCAAAACCAATTGCGTGGTTTTTAAAACGGTATCAGGATTTAAACTCATGGAATCAATCCCAATTTCAACCAAAAATTGCGCCATTTCAGGATAATCCGACGGTGCTTGTCCGCACAATCCACAATGTTTGCCGTTACGTTTTGAACCCGTTACCGCTAATCGAATCATCTCTTTTACGCCGTGATCTCGTTCGTCGAAATCTTCTGCCAAAATCGCCGAATCACGGTCAACACCCAACGTGAGTTGCGTCAAATCATTCGAGCCAATCGAAAAGCCGTCGAAATGTTCAGAAAACGCATCAATCGAAATCACGTTATTTGGAATTTCGCACATGACGTAAATTTGCAACCCGTTTTCGCCACGTTTCAAACCGAGTTGCGCCATGTAATCCAACACTTTTTTGGCTTCTTGAACCCGCCGACAAAACGGAATCATCAAAATCACATTGGTCAATCCCATGTCGTCGCGGATACGTTTCATTGCCGCGCATTCCAGCGCAAAACCTTCGGCATACGCAGGATGCGTGTAACGTGACGCACCACGAAAGCCAATCATCGGATTTTCTTCGTCGAATTCAAACCACTTGCCTCCCAAAAGCGTGGCATATTCATTGGTTTTAAAATCAGACATTCGCACCACAACGGGTTTCGGATAAAACGCCGCGCCAATTGTGCCAACGCCTTCGGCTAATTTACTGATGAAAAATTCTTGCGGCGTAGCGTAATTTCGCGTTAATTTTGCTAATTGTTCACGTTCATTCGCATCTTGCACACGCTCTGGATGAATCAACGCCATCGGATGTGCTTTGATGTATTCGGTAATGATGAATTCCATCCGCATCAACCCCACGCCATCATTTGGCAAAAAGCTGGTTTTGAACGCGACTTCGGGATTGGCAATATTGAGCATGATTTTGGTTTTTGGACGTTTCAAACCCGATAAATCGGTCGATTCGACTTTGAAATCTAACGTTCCCGCGTACACTTTGCCAACATCTCCTTCGGCACAAGAAACCGTGACAGGCGAATTATTTTTAATTGTGGTCGTGGCATTTTCACAACCGACCACCGCTGGAACGCCTAATTCACGCGAGATAATCGCCGCATGGCATGTGCGGCCCCCACGATTTGTCACAATCGCCGACGCAATTTTCATGACAGGTTCCCAATCAGGTGTGGTCATATCGGCAACTAAAATATCGCCTGCTTTAAAATCGCCAAGCTGTTGAGCATTTTCGATGATTCGCGCGTTGCCTGTGGCAATTTTACTGCCGACTGAATGCCCCGTAATAATCGGCACAGCGGATTCTTTGAGCGTGTATTGTTCCAACATCATGCCGCGCAATTGCGAAACAACCGTTTCAGGACGCGCCTGCACAATGTACAACTCACCATCAAGCCCATCTTTCGCCCATTCCATATCCATTGGTTTGGTGTGACCTGCTTTGGCACTGTAATGTTTTTCAATTTTTATCGCGTAATCAGCAAGCGTCAACACATCTGCATCGGTAATACAAAACCGATTTCGTTCTTCATTTGAGGTAACGATATTCTGTATCGATTCGCGCGTGTCTTGGTCGCTGTAAATCATTTTGATTTTTTTTTTTTTTTACGTTCGCTGCAAAACGGCACGGTGTCCAAGTTCAAACGTCGGTTTATGCACATAGAATTCGTCGGGATCCACGGCACCTTGTACGACATTTTCACCCAAACCGTAAGCTCCCGTAATAAATACCACGTCGCTAAAACCCGATTCGGTGTCGAGCGAAAACATCACGCCGCTGGCAGATAAGTCGGAGCGCACCATTTTCATGATACCGATTGATAACGCGAGTTTGAAATGGTCAAAACCTTGATCGACACGATAATGAATGGCGCGGTCGGTGAATAAGCTGGCAAAACAACGTTTGCACGATTCGAGCAACACCACTTCGCCGCGAATGTTGAGATAAGTGTCTTGTTGTCCCGCAAAACTCGCGGTCGGTAAATCTTCAGCGGTGGCTGAACTGCGAACGGCAACGCTCAATTCTTCGCCGTATTGTTCCTGTAATTTTTTGTAAGCGGCGAGGATTTGCTGTTCTAAATCTTCGGGAAGTGGCGCGGCGTAAATAATTTCCCGCGCTTTTCGGGCGCGTTTGGCTAAATCATTCACGTCTTCGGGATTCAAATCGTCTAACGCTTCGTGCAAAGCCGCCCAACTATTTGATTTATCCAAAATATAACGATAGGCTTCTGCCGTAACTGCGAAACCATTTGGAATTTGTACGCCTTGCGACCCGAGTTCGCGATACATTTCACCCAGCGAAGCATTTTTACCGCCAACTAACGGCACATCATCAATCGTCAATTCATTAAACCAACGAATATAATTTACTGGTTGTGTCATGGTGTTCTCCTTGGAGATGATGAAGTAATTTTTTTAACGCATCTGCCACGTTTTCGATTTGAATCGTTTTATGTTGTTCAGTCGAAATCAGGGATTGTGCAGATTTAATTTGTTGTTGCAATACGGCTAACGTCGCTTCCGAAAAATCATTGCCGAGTTGTTGCCGTTGAAGAATGCGACGACTTAATTCCTCCTTTGTTGCCTGAAAATCTAAAATAAAAAATTCTACGTTTTGATTAGCTGCCAATTTTTGAAATAAAGCGCGTTGGTCTAATTTAAGAAACGTCGCATCAACCAACACTGAAAACCCTGCATGGAGAATTGTGGCGGCAAAATCGGCGAGCGTTTGATATGTTTGTTGGGTGTGTTTTGAACTGTAAATGTTTTGCTCCGATTTCTCAAATAACCGTTGCCGTTCAACATCCGAACGCAAATGAATCAAACCTAAATTTTCTGCCAATTGTGCGCTGACGGTGGATTTTCCTGAACCCGAAAAACCATGCGTAATAATCAATAACGGCGATTTTTGTGTAGTGAAACGTTCTGCTAATTTGAGATAACTTTCAGCGTCAACAAAATCCAACTGGTTTCGATGTTGTTGCCAGCGCAATAAGGCAATTTTGGCGCGAACCAACGCCCGATAAACGCAATAATAATGCAGCAAACTCAAGCCTGAATAATCGCCCGTTTGACTTAAATAACGGTTCAAAAATCGATAGGCAAACGGTTTAAAATTGCGTTGTTCTAAATCCATCACCGCAAACGCAACTTCATTCATTACGTCAATCCAACGCAAAGCGGGATTGAATTCGATGCCATCAAACGGCGTAACGCGATTTTCAAACCACACGATATTTCCCAAATGCAAATCACCGTGACATTCTCGAATGAAACCGTGCTGTTTGCGCTGTTCAATTAACAGCGTATTTTTTAACAATTCCTTCTCGCCCCACACTTCTAATTGCGCCACATCAAAAAATGGACGAATTGGTGCGAAGTTGCCTGAAAACCAATGATGAATTTCGGCGGCTGTTCCGTAATGACTGCGGGAAATATCAGAAGTGGCGCGATGATGAAAATCAGCGGTGAGGTCAGCGAGTTGGTCAATAATTTCTGTGTTCAAATCCCCGCAATTCGCCATTTCACTCAGAAGTTGACCTGCGGGGAATTGCTGCATTTTAACGGCATATTCTATCGTTTCACTGCTGCCGTCAATTTGTGGATGTTCCACCGTTCCTGTGATTGGAACGACTTGCAAATAAAGATTCGGCGCAAAACGGCGATTTAATCGCAATTCTTCTTCACAGTAAAAATGCCGCTTTTCTAACGTCGAAAAGTCTAAAAAATCGAATTGAACGGGCTTTTTGATTTTATAAGCAAAATTGCCCGTCAAAAAAATCCACGAAATGTGGGTTTCAATCAATTCAATTTCGCTTACCGAATGTGGATAAACGGTGTCTTTTAGCAGTGATTGAACCAGACAAAACATAATCAGTACGAATTTAAAGCGGGGGTATTTCTATGCCAATTTGTTTGAGTAAATCATTGGCAAGTGGCGAATGACTTTCAATGAGTTGCTGTAGCGTATCGTACCAGTAACCGTTTTCTGCTTTTTGTTCGATAGTAGATAACGAGACAGTAGGGAATTGATAAATCAACGTTGCACTGGCATCTTCTAAACTTTGTGCAGAATTATTGATAGACCATTTATATTTTTTACCCGCTTGCAACGACACGTTGTAATCTTTTAAACGGATGCGGTTTATGCCAACAGTGGTCATCGACAAACTTTCTTCTAATAAAGGTTCATCTGCCCCTTCTTCAATTAAAATAAATTCTACTTTTTGTTGATTGGGTTCTGATGAATACCAATACAAAATTGGTTGTGTTTGACTTGTTAACGCAATGTGCTTGGGTGCTAATAGTTGAATTTTTGGTGTGGCTAAATTCAAACTGCGCGTGCCACCTCCAATGCGACCTTGTAAAGTTGTCATTTGCGGCGGCTTGTATGTTAGTAAGCCGTCAGCATTTGTGAATGAAGGTAACAATGAAATAAAAATAACGAGCAAGACAAGTTTTTTGTTCATAACGTGACTCCAAATAGCGGTTGGATTGAACTCAATTTTTCATCGTGAAACAATAACTTGATAAATTTTTGAGTATTCATTTCTGCCTTTTAGTTTGTACTCACCGACCATTTTGGTTTCGTAAAGAGACGAGATGCAGTGATAAGTCGTTTCTCCAATCAAAATGCGGCACGGATGCTGATTATCAGGTTCTGCCGTTGTTTTATCGAAACTTTCTAAACGTGAGGCAGCATTAACTGTATCGCCAATGACAGTGTACTCCATTCGTACTGCACCACCAAAACTACCTGCCACTAATGACCCCGTGTAAATACCGACTCGCATAGTAATTTCAGGAAGCCCTTGTGTTTGCCATTTTTGATTAAGTTCACGCAACCGCCGATTAAATTCAATGGCGCATTTAACGGCATGTTGCGCGTCGGTAGCAATTTCTGTTTCTGTTTCACGTTTTACGGGTACACCAAAAATCGCCATAATCGCATCACCAATATATTTGTTCACCATGCCATTATGATGCGTGACGATGTTGCTCATTTCGCCCATATATTCATTTAGCCATTTCATTAAAATCAGCGGCTCCATTTTTTCTGCAAGCGTGGTGAAGTTTGTGATGTCTGTAAATAACACTGTGGCAGTTAAAGTATCAGGTTTAACACCGCCTTCTGTAAAAAATTGTTCTCGTGCGTCCCACAATCGTTTAGCCACTTCGGGCGAAACGTGGCTCGCAAATAATTGCATCAATTGGCGACGTTCAGCACGTTCTTGACTGGAAAAATATAAAATACTCAACGCTAACGCACTTCCCCAGCCCAGTAATGGTGCGACTAAAGGTGTCCACAAATTTTCATTGAGTAAAATAATGTTTAAACCTTGTAACAGTAAAATCTCAGCTATTATCAATGTGCATAGTTGCAGCAGTTGCTTTCTGCAAAATCCTGTCAATGCACCGATTAAACACCACAATAATAACCAACCATATTCAACATTATTTGACCAAGCGCGTAAGGGCGATTTTTTTTCAAGTGCTGTGTTTAATAATTGGCTAACAAAATAAGCGTGATGCTCAACGCCAAAACGTTTCATTTCATTCGGCAACAAGCGGTAATCACTCAAACTAGGTGCCATTCCACCGATGAGGACAATTTTATCTTTGAGCGCGTTGTTTTTAATTTTGCCATCGAATAAATCAGACAAGGTGAAAAAACTGAATGATTGCGGCAGCCCTGGATAATCGAGCATGATTTGATAGCCGCCCGTATCTACGGCGTTATAGGCTCCAAATTTTGAATCTATTGGTGGCAAACTCACACCATTGAGGTTTAAATTTCCTTGTTCATCGCTGCCAGCCGCGATGTTTTCACCCGCCAAATAATGCAAAGCCAGTAACAAAGGAAAAGCGTAATAATTGTCGCCATCCATTTCTAAAAATAACAATCCCCGCCGCGCCACACCGTCGCTATCTTCCACGAGATCATTAAAACCTGTTCTTTCAGGGTTATTTACTATGACTTCTGGCGCAGGAATAAATTCCTGTTTTGAATTACCCGTGAAAAAAATCCAAACAATGTTGCTGTATTTTTGCAATACGTTTTTGAGTTCTTTTGTGCCAGGTTTTACCGCAACATCGCGGTATTTATCTACGCCAATGACTCGCGCGTTATTTTTTTCTAGTATTTGCAGTGCGTCCGCTAACACTTGATCAGAAAGTGGATGTCCGAAACGACGAATATCGGGTTCAGTTTCACCAATTACCACGATACGGTCATCAATCGCTATTGTTGGACGTTTCAGTAAAAATTGGTCAAATGCTTGTAATTCTGCACCTTGTAAAATGCCGATGTATTGCAAAACGATAATTACAACGGCAGACAACAAGCCTAATAGAGAGCAACTTACATGAGAATGAAGTAACCATTTTTTGAAGGGCGTTTGCAATGTTACTTCACCTGCAAATCTTTCGCTCTTATCGGCAAACCGCCTTTGCCTTTTTTAGCAAGCGAACTACCTTGACCTAAAGCGCAATAATCTTGGCTGATGAGGCTGTTATCAAAATTAGCATTGCCGACATTTGCTAACACGCCGCTCAAATTAAGTTGTGGTGCAGAGTTTGTGACTGTACCACTCACGCCCGTTTGTGAAGCAGCTTGAATGACGTTTATTGTTGAAGGCGAACTGTTCCAATCAACTGTTTTACCGCCTTTGATTAGCTTGTCGGCACTGGGAATAAGAGCTTGCAACGCTAAATCAATGTTGCCGCCATTGCCACTTTTCGCATTGGCTTGAATTAAACCTGTGTCCATCACGAGCATTTCTGCATTGACTGAAATATCACCGCCGTTGCCGTTTTCGCCACTGACCGTGGTTTTGATTCCCGAATCTTTTAAGTAAATCAATTCGCCACCGTTGATTTTTATAGCCCCTCCATTACCTGTATTGGCTGTGGTGGTAATAAACGAAGAATTCATATTTAGGTGATTTGAAAAATTTACGGCGATATTTCCTGCGGCAACGTTGCCAGCGGAATTACCGCTGATTTTACCGTTTTTCATGTCGATATTAGGTGCGGTGACGATGATTTTGCCTGGGCTAATTGAGATGGAGTTGGTGACATCATTCGCTTCATTTGAAATGCTAATAGCACCACCATCGTTAATATGTAGCTGGTCATTCGCTGTAACGGATAAATCACCTGTTACACCGCTTGATTCTGTACCACGGGACTTTGAAAAAATACCTGTTAGCTGGGAAGAATTCCACTTAGCATCAATTTGCAAATTATTTGCAGTAACTGATACTTTTCCAGCAGCACTTCCTTGACTTCGAGTAGAACTTGATATTTGTCCACCATTTAGGATGGTAAGTTTATTGGTATTCACGGACACTTTACCCGCATTGCCGCTACTGCCAGGAAGTGCGTCAGTAAAAATACCTGTTCCCCAAAAATTTTCAGATTGACCGTCGATGACTATAGTATCGGAGGCTATAACAGTTACATTCCCAGCGTTACCTTCTGCCCATGTTGAACTTGAAATGACTCCACTGTGTAAAAGATTTATTACCCGTGTGCTAACACTCACATCGCCTGCTTGACCACTACCTTCCTCTACACCTGAATAAATACCTGTCCCGCCAACTGAATGATTACCTTTACTATCCATTTTCAGAGTATCCACTGCAACGGTGAGATTACCGCCATTACCCTGACGCCAAACACGATTCGTTATGTATCCACCATTGGATATATTCAAAAAATTGGTTACTTTCGCCACTAGATTCCCTGCTTTACCAGCATTTAAGGCATCAACTGAAATACTACCTTTGTCTGCATCTAGGAAATTAACATTCACATTATCTATTTCTAGCGAATCAACATAAATATCAACGCCTTTCGCAGAAGTAGCATCTTTAGCTCCATTATTATCTGCAAATACATTGCTGTCTTTGAGCGAAGTTTCACCTCCCCAAAGAGCGAAGCGACCACCACCGTCGCCAGTCATATCGATAACACTGTCTTTTACCGATATTTTCCCTGCATTAGAGGTTGTTGGCGTTGTGTTTGGTAGCGATAATGTATCGTTAATTTTTTCCAAACTCACAACTCCTTCACCTTGCATAGCCACTAAACGCACTTCTCCTGCTGGTTCAGTAATAGCTGATTTGTTTTCAACTTTGATTTCTCCTGCGACGACATCTAGCGTTTTCTCAGGCTTCAAAATGATTTTGGAATTATCGAAATCAATCAACCCATTATTCGCCTTCGAGGTTCCCAAAAAGCCAAAAGCGGCAGGCGCATCGCTACTGAGTTTGCTGTCTTTGTTCAAATCGGCATAAAACACCCCGCCGTTTTTATCAAAATCCATTTTATCGGCGGTGCTGACATGAAACGCCGCAGGCACATCGACTTGAGAGTTTGTGCCAAAGGTAATGCCGTTGGGATTGATGAAGTAAAAATCGGCGTTTTTGATTTCAGATTTTAAAACGCCGTTGATGTTTGAAGCGTTACCGCCCGTGACGCGAGAAATAACGTTTTGCAGATTATCGCCACCTGTGAAAGTCGTTGTTTGACCAGAGTTGATATTGAAATCGGCGAAACTGTGGAACAAATTATTGCCCACCGTTGTGCCGAGAGTTTGCGGAATGGTGACGTTTGCGCCGCTTAATGTTTGCGCCGCGCCCATTGTACCGTCGGTGGCAATGCCTTCTGCGAAGGCAAATTGCGTAGAAATCGCAAAACCAAAGGCTAAAAATTTAAATGTGTTCATAACCAACTCCCCGCCAAAATAAATGGCGACCAATAAAACGGATTTTCGAGGTCTTTTTGTTTGAGTAATACGATTTGCGCTTGTCGCAAGGCTTGAACTTTGCTGATTCCAGGTTGCGAAAGAGCTTTGTAAAATTCCGCCATTAACAACGATGCCGCTTCATCCGAAACAGGCCACAACGTTCCCAGTACGCTACGCACTTTGGATTTTAGCGCAATCCCGCTTAATCCCAACGGCGCACGATCATCGCCTTCAGCTGTTTGACACGCACTCAACGTTAATAATTCCACTGGTTGTTTTGAGAATTTGTCGGATTTTAAAAGTCGTTCTAAATCATCCATATCAATCACGCCATCGAACGCCATTACAAAACTGGCAGCCGCCGTTTTACCAAATACACCGTGCGAAGCAATATGCACCACAGAATAAGGCTCTTGAATCGCTTGGTTTTTGAAACCCTCAACCGTAAAACCTTCATTCATCAGCGATGTATTGGAAACTTCTTTTTGCAGACTTTTAATTTCTTCTGCAACGCCTGGCAAACTTAATTTTTCTTTGAGTTGCTGACGAAAAACAGGCTCTTTTATCATCCGTTCGAGTTCAAGTTGTCGGCTTTTGACTGCCGCTTCACTCATATCTTCTGGATTACTCAAACCACGATTTCCCGCCAAGGCTTGCAAAAAAGCAGCTGGCAAATGGTCAACCACCGAACCAGGTTCACTCATTCCTGCTAACAATGCCTTAATCCCACGTTGTTGCAACGGCGCGGGTTCAAACAATGTCAAACCTGGCGAAGTCGCCACCGCGTAATTTTCAATCAGATAATGTTCACCGTTGTACAAAACCGCTGGCGGAATCAATCGTAAAACTCCATCAGGAACCATCACCAACGTTTTGATATTTTGCTCCTGCAACCACGGTTCAATCGGTGCAATCAGTTGTTGATACAGTTTTTCAGATGCCGCCTTAATATCATATTTATTGGTTCGCAGGCTGTGTGCTAAATGCTTGGTTAAATCTTGCATCTCTGCCGCGCCAATGGGTTGCGTGTATTGGCGAATTTCATTGCCGCTACTGACTAACAATTCCAAACGATCAGGCAACAGAATCGGGTAAATAATTGCAGTAGTGGGTTCGACCGCTTCCAACAGCGCGTTTTTGTTGCTGTGAACGCCACAACGTCCGCCTAAAAAATCTTCGAGTTCAGACTGTTTAATCAGTTCCACCGTTGCTCGTGCATGGCGCAACAGGTCATTTTTAGCTTTACCACTTTTTTGACTGGCTTGCGTCAACAACAAATCTGCCAAACCCAAATAAACAGGTTCTAACAATTCTCGAAACGAAGACCGCCCGTTATGGTATTCAACGGGAATATCTTGGCGAATCGCTTCAATGTGTTCGATTGCTTGTTGATACGCGGCTGTCGCTTCAGGCAAATGTTGTAACGCCCGCTGCAAACGTCCTTGCCGCCATTCCAATTCCAACAACAAATCATGGGCATCCACTTTTTTCGCCGCGTCGATGGCTTGCGAATTCAAACGCAAGGCTTCATCAAAACGAGTTTGCTCTTCATACAATTGTGCGAGTTGTCCCATTGCTTCGGCTTGCAAACGCGGTTGATGTTCACCGCTGCGCCGCGCTTGTTCAAAACTGTTAAACGCCAGTTCTATCGCGCCAAGTTTGTGGGCTTGTTCGCCTAAATTGATCAGCAAACGAGCTTTCGTTTCAGGATTTTCAAGCGTATCCAAATCATCTTTAAGCGTTTTTAATTCTGCCAATTGTTCAGCTAACGGTAAGGTTGCCACTTTGCCCAAGCGCAAACTTGCCATCAATTCGCCATCCTTTTCCGCTAACGGTAAGGCTTGTTCATACAGTGAACGGGCTGTGTCGAGATTTTTTTTATCCAACTCTAAATCGGCGAGCGTGCCTAACCAACGAGCGCGGGTCGTGTTTTCACCGACATTTAACGCCACCGCTTCACGCAATAATTTTGCGGCTTGTTCTCGACGTTGCATTCGGTAATAGGTTAAACCGAGTGTTCCCAACGTTTGTGCTTGTTGTTCTGGTGTTGATGCGAGTTGGTTTGCATCGTTCAGCGATTCTATCGCTAAACCGTATTGTTCTTGCGCTAAACGATTTTTGCTTTGCAGATAAAGGTCTTCAAAATCTGCGCTGTGAACAACACCCGCCCAGAACCCCGTTGCGATAATTAAGATACGAAATTGATTCATTTCAAACTCCCAAAAGTTAAAACAGGTCTAAACGGGCGTTGAAATGAATCCCCGCATCTTGTAAATCACCTTGTTGCTCGGTGGTTGGTTTGTTCAAAGCGTAACCGTAATAAAACCCGCTGTGAAAACGTTGCCAATCAAATTCCAATCCTGCGCCGACTGAAAACAAATTTTGCGCTGTTTCGCCTTGATTCCACGCGCTGCCATAATCCATAAATGGCACTAGATTGAGATGAATTTGGGCATCGGTAGACGTTGCGCCACCTAAAACAGGATAACGGTATTCTGCCGAAACGTTGTAACCTTCGTCGCGTACTAATTGATTTTCTCGATAGCCGCGCACTGTTCCCATGCCGCCAATCGCAATGCGCTCCAACGGCAATAACTTATCGTTACTTAATTGGCTGTTGCCACGCAAAACCACTTGCGAACCTTCTTCATTCACGCGATAGGCATATTGCGCCTGACCTAACCAGGCAAAAAACTCACTACTCTTTTTGGGTGTGGCACCGAGTGTATTGAGTCCGACGCTAAAGGTCGAACGTAACGACAGCGCGTGATTTTCCCAACGTTGCATATAATCTTGAAAAGCCCGCCACACGGTCGCTTGCGTATGACCTGTTGAATCGCCTGCGACAAATGAAAATGGCTTGCCATCTAAAAACGTTTCGTTTTCTCGAATGGCGAGCAACGTGCCAAAATTCAAACGTTGTTTTGAGGTGTTGATTAGCGGATGACTGATGCCGCCTTCTAAATTATGGACTTGGCTGGTGACGTTGATTTTGCGAATCGGTTGCTCTTGAACCGACGAATCGCCCTCGTCAAAACGAAAGAAAACTTGCGTGTCTTGGTCGGTAATCGGAACACTAAAACTGCCCGTGTAACGATTGGAACCCGCGCTGGTATAAAACGTAAAATCGAGCAAATCACCAAATCCCGTCAAATTTCGCGCCCAACCATTTACGCCAAAGGCTTCAGCACCGATAGACGGCGGACGTTGGTTATTACCGAGCAAACTGAGTTGGTAAGGTTGAGCGCGAGTCACATCTACATCGAGAATACTTTGCGCGGGTGAATTGCTGGGCAAAATACGCCCATTCATTCGACTAATCAGCGGGTCGGTCAAAAGCATTTGAAAACGGTCTTGTAACGTTTGTAAATTCAATGGTTGTTCCGAATCTCCGCGCAGACGATTTGCAATATAATTTTCGCGCAACCCTTCTTGACCGTGAATAATGATTTCGTCTAAATGTCCTTCCTGCATTTTGAAACGCAGAACGCCATCGTTAAAAGCATCCGCCGTCAAAATCGCCCCCGAATTCACATAACCTTGGTCGATATAACGTTGGGTAATTTTTAAACGTAGCTCTTCTAATTCGTTGAGGGTAACGCCACGTCGTTCATACGATTGCACTGATTCACGGAGCGATTTTTCGTCAAGAACCGTATTACCGTCAAATTCGATTCGGACTATATCAAATTGGCGTTGTTCGCTAGTTTGTTGCGGGATATTTTCGGGAACAGGAGGAAGTTTGAAATCGGGGCGATTGGGTTCGGTGGCGGGAAATTCAGGTAATGGACGCATACTCGGTCTATCCATCGATTCTGTTCCGCCGCCTTCTGCCCAAGATAAAACGGGACAGCCTAAAGCGATAAAAATAAGTAGTTTTCGCATTGTTGACCCAATATCGAATTGATTCATAGGAATCACCGCAACACGCCAGACGCGCCAGAATAATTATCTAAAACCTGCACATAATTGGCGCGTTCATACGCACTTGGATCAATCGCGTTTTGCTGGCTGACGCTGCCTTTGAGCTGCTCAATCGATTCGTAATCATGTGCGTCTAACCACGTTTCGAGTTCAGTCAAAATTGTGCTTAACCGTCCCACGCCATCTTTCAATAAAACACTGCAAAGCTGCACCACATCTGCACCCGCGAGCAAGGCTTTTAAAATATCGGGCGTTTGATGAAAACCGCCCGTCACGGCTAACGATAAATTTGTGCGCCCGTACAACAACGCCGTCCAACGAATTCGCAACAACGCTTCTTGTGGTGTCGAAAGTTCTAATTTCGGCACAACTTCCAACGTTTCTAAATCAATATCGGGCTGATAAAAACGATTAAAAATCGTCAAACCATTCGCGCCAGTCGCTTCCAGCCGTTTGGCAAAATGAATCGGCGAACTAAATTGCGCCGAAATTTTCATCGCAATCGGAATTTGAACGCGCGTTTTCAATTCGCGCAAAATGTCCAAATAACGTTGTTCAACCTGTTCTCCACTTTCGTCGCCATTCGCCGCGAGGTGATAAACATTGAGTTCGAGAGCATCCGCGCCTGCTTGTTCTAATTGTTTGCCGTAATCAACCCAGCCACTCAAAGACGTGCCGTTTAAACTGGCAATAATCGGAATTGATAATCCTGCTTTGAGTTTTTGCAGGTTTTCTAAATAGCGGTCTTGATAGGTTTGTACATCGTGGTGCAGCGGGTGAAACGAATCCGCTTCACCGTGTCCGAGCGATTGCTGATAAAAAAATCGCGCATTATGTTGTTCTTCCGATGCAATTTTTTCTTCAAACAACGAGTGCATTACCAATGCTGACACGCCAGCATCTTCCAAACATTTCGCGCTATCTAAGGCTTTCGTCAATGGCGACGCAGAAGCCACTAATGGATTTACCAATTTCAAACCCAAATAATTTGTCGTTAAATCAACCATTGTCTTTCTCCACTGCGGTTTTGATTTGTGCTTTGAACGATGAAACGCTCGTTGTATCGTCCCACTCTAATTCCGAAAGTTGTTTATAAAAGTGATAGCGATTTTTTACGTCTTGCTGCGCCTGTGCTAAAAATTCCTCTGCCGCTTCGGGATGCGTTTGCCACAACATACTGAAACGGGTTTCGGTTTGCACAAATTCTCGATAAGAAATCGATGGTTCAGGCGAATCAAGCCGCATCGGATTTTTGCCTTGTTTAAGTCTGTTCGGGTCAAAACGGAATAACGACCAATACCCACTTTTTACCGCGAGATTTTGTTGACGATGATTGTTGGACAAATCCACACCGTGCGCGATACAAGGCGCGTAAGCAATAATAATCGACGTGCCTTCATGAGCTTCGGCTTCTAAAAACGCATTCAGTGTTTAGGTATCTTTACCCGCATAAGCAACGTGTGCGACATAAACATTGGGATAATCCATTGCGAGTAATGCCAAATCTTTTTTCGCAGAGGCTTTGCCGCCTGCTGAAAATTTCGCCACCGCACCACGCGGCGTAGATTTTGAGGTTTGTCCGCCTGTGTTGGAATACACTTCGGTATCTAAAACCAAAATGTTCACATTGCGCCCACTCGCTAAAACGTGGTCGAGACCGCCATAACCAATGTCATACGCCCAACCATCACCGCCAATAATCCACACGCTTTTTTTGCATAAATAATCCGCTAATTCCAGCAGTTGAGCGGCAAGTGGATGAGCGATAGTTTTCAATTCCTCTTTTAAATCCACAATTCGCTCACGTTGTTCATAAATTCCCGCTTCTGTGGATTGATCGGCTCTTAAAATATCTTCAACTAACTCAATGCCTATTTGTTCATGCAACGCTAAGAGTAATTCTTCAGCGTGTTCTGTTTGCTTATCTAACGCCACGCGCATTCCTAAACCGAATTCGGCATTATCTTCAAACAGCGAATTACTCCATGCCACGCCACGACCTTCAGCATTTTTTGTCCACGGTGTTGTGGGTAAATTGCCGCTGTAAATTGATGAACAGCCTGTTGCATTTGCGACTAACATTCGGTCGCCAAAGAGTTGTGACGCAAGTTTAATATAAGGCGTTTCGCCACAACCCGCACACGCGCCTGAAAATTCAAACAACGGCTGCAACACCATCGCACCTTTAATCGTGTTCGTTTTCAATAAACGGCGGTCATATTCGGGAATCGTTAAAAAGAAATTCCAGTTTTCGCGTTCGACTTCGCGTAATGGCGGTTGCAGCTGCATATTTAAAGCCTTGCGGCTAGCGTTCGATTTGTCTCGAATCGGACAAATATCGACACACAAATTACAGCCAGTGCAGTCTTCAGGCGCAACTTGATAACTCATCGCTAAACCGTCGGGGAAATCTTTGCCTAGCATCGGCGTGTATTTGAAAGTTTCTGGCGCATTTTTTAATTCAGCGAGCGGGTAAATTTTGCTACGAATGACAGCGTGCGGACAAACCATGACGCATTTGCCACATTGGGTACACAAATCACTTTCCCAAACGGGAATTTCGAGAGCTAAATTTCGTTTTTCATAAGCTGCTGTGCCAGTTGGAAAGGTGCCATCAATCGGCATCGCGCTAACGGGTAACGCATTGCCGCGCCCCGCGATAATTTCGCCCGTGACGTTTTTAATAAATTCAGGCGCAGAATCGTTGATATTAGATTTAAGCACAATTTGCGAATCGACGACGTTTTGCAACGGCACAATGTGCAAATTCGCCAACGTTTCATCAATCGCTCGCATGTTCAATTCAATCATACGCTGCCCTTTTTTACCGTAGGTTTTTTCGACGGCGTGTTTAATCGCGGTAATCGCTTGTTCTTGCGGCAACACGCCTGAAATCGCAAAAAAACAAGTTTGCATAATGGTGTTGATATGTCTGCCCATGCCCGTTTTTTCAGCAACCGCGTAACCATCGATGACATAAAAACGGATTTTTTTAGCAAACATTTGTTGCTGCATTTTGGTTGGCAACGATTCCCACGCTTTTTCAAGCGGTTCAGGCGAATTCAACAAAAACACCGCATTTTCCGCCGCGTTCGCCAACATATCGTAACGTTCAAGGAAAACCGATTGATGACAGCCGATAAAATTCGCGTCATTTTCGGAAATCAAATAAGTAGCGCGAATCGGTTGCGAACCAAAACGTAAATGCGAAACGGTGACCGCGCCTGATTTTTTGGAATCGTAGACGAAATAACCTTGCGCGTTTAAATCGGTTCCTTCGCCGATAATTTTGATGGTGTTTTTGTTCGCACCGACCGTGCCGTCGCTGCCTAAACCGTAGAACATTGCTTGAAAGGTATCGGCAAGTGAATCTGTGCGGTAACTTGCGTCCCATGGCAAACTGCTATGCGTCACGTCATCGTTGATGCCGATGGTGAACTGATTTTTTGGATGTGCGGATTTCAATTCCTCGAAAATCGCTTTAATCATTCCAGACGTAAATTCTTTCGACGACAAGCCGTAACGTCCCCCGACAACGATAGGTAATTCTGAAAATTTCGACGCACCACTCAAATAATTTTGTGCAATCGCGGTTAAAACGTCTTTGTAAAGCGGTTCGCCGTCTGCGCCAGGCTCTTTGGTTCGGTCTAAAACGGCAATTTTTTTGCACGATTCAGGCAACGCGGCGAGCAAACTTTCCGCATCAAAAGGACGATATAAACGGACTTTCAAAACGCCAACGGATTCGCCTTTTCGATTCAAATACTCGACCGTTTCCGCAACCGCTTCGGCACCCGAACCCATGATAATAATGACTTGTTTAGCATTTTCCGCGCCTTCATATTCAAATAAGCGATAAACACGCCCCGTCAATTCTGTAAAGCGATTCATTGCATTTTGCACAATCGTAGGCATTGCATCGTAATAGAGATTTACAGTTTCACGCGCTTGAAAATAAACATCAGGATTTTGCGCGGTACCACGCATAACGGGCTTATTAGGCGTTAAAGCCCGATTTCGATGCTCGGTAATCCAATTGTTTTGAATCATGGCGCGAAATACGTCATCGTCGAAGGTTTGAATTTTGGCGACTTCGTGCGAAGTTCTGAAACCATCAAAAAAATGCAATAACGGAATACGACTTTCTAAAGTCACAGCGTGGGCGATTAGCGCGAAATCTAACACTTCTTGCGGCGAATTCGCGCATAACATTCCAAATCCCGTCATGCGAGCTGACATTACGTCGCTGTGGTCGCCGAAAATAGACAAACCCTGACAAGCAAGCGAACGGGCGGCAATATGAAAAACCGTCGGCGTTAATTCCCCCGCGATTTTGTACATATTCGGCAGCATTAACAACAAGCCTTGCGAGGCAGTGAATGTCGTAGCAAGTGTTCCCGCTTGCAATGCGCCGTGAATTGCACCCGCTGCGCCCGCCTCGCTTTGCATTTCGGTGACTTGCGGGACGGTTCCCCACAAATTGAGCTGTTTATTTGAAGCCCATTCGTCCGCCCATTCGCCCATTGTGGACGCGGGAGTTATGGGGTAAATGGCAATAACTTCGTTGAGTTTGTAAGCCACCATCGCGGCAGCTTGGTTTCCATCGATGGTAAGTGTTTGCGAATTTTGCATAAGACAACCTCGTGAATAAAAAAAAGAATGTTAAAACTTGCTTCGTAGTTGAGTGTAATTCTAAACTTTACTAAAGTTAAGTAGTTTTATTTAATTGAAGATTGAAGTACAGTTTTAGTCATTCTGAATTCTGGAGAAAATGTAATGAAAGTAGCGATTAAATTGTTCATTTTGATATTTGTGAGTGCTTTTTTTAACGCCAATGCAGCGGATATTGAATTGTTCGCCCGCGAAGATTGCCCGCATTGTGTGGAAGCTAAAAAGTTTTTAACGCTATTACAACAAGAGCAACCCAATTTGCAGATTTCGATTCATGATATTGAAAAAGAGCCAGCGGCTTTAACGCATTTGAAAATTTTAGCGCAACAAAAAAATACAGTGGCGCGAGTTCCTGCGTTTTATATCGCGGGACAATTGATTGTTGGTTACACCGATGAAATTACGACGGGGCAATGGATTCGCTCTGCGTTAGTGCAAAAAAACGTGCCACCGACTTCGCCACAAAACGAGGCGGGAAGCTGTGAAATTCAACAATCGCTTGAATGTACCGCGCCCACAATCGAAAAAACAGAGAATTTTGAACTGAATTTTTTGGGGCAAAAAATCACGCTCGTCGAAATGGGTTTGCCGATTTTTACCTTGGCGATGGGATTGCTAGACGGTTTTAATCCGTGTTCGATGTGGGTGTTAATTTTGATGATTTCATTACTCGCACCAATGCACAATCGTCATCGAATGCTAGCAATTGCTGGAACTTTTGTGGCGATTGAAGGCATCGTTTATTTTCTGTTTATGTCCGCGTGGTTGAATCTATTTTTATGGGTGGGATTGTCACGGATTTCTGAAATCATCATTGCCTTAATCGCAGTGATTGCGGGGGCAATTAACCTTAAAGATTTTTTCTTTTTTGGACGCGGCTTGTCGTTGTCGATTCCAACTACAAGCAAAGCAGGAATTTATGCACGAATGCGGCAAATTCTCAACGCTCAAAATTTAGGTGGCGCGTTGATTGGCGTGGTCATTCTGGCTCTTTTAGTGCAAGCGGTGGAATTTATGTGTACGTCAGGATTTCCCGCGCTTTACACACGAATTTTGACGTTGCAGCATTTAAATAGCATTGATTATTACGGTTATTTGCTGCTGTATAACGTGGCATATATGTTTGACGATTTGGTCATTTTGACGATTGGTGTGGTGACGTTAAGCCAACATCGTCTCCAAGAAAAAGAAGGACGTTGGCTTAAATTGATGAGTGGTTTGGTGATGATGGGGTTAGGCGTTTATCTGCTGATTTGAACCAATGAATTGCAGCAAGCCGTCGGTGATTTTTAATTGTACTTCGCCGCTCAAAAGTTGCTGCAATTCTTTACCCACCATCGAAAAACGCCAGCCGCGCAATAATAAACAGTCTTCGGTCTCGCCGTTTAATAAGGCTTCCAAATCATTGCGGGTCGCTAAACTGGTGGGATTAAGCGAATTTTCTTCGGCGCGAATTCGTACCAATGCAAACAAAATATCAACGATAGCTTCTTGCTGCTGATTTTTACTTGAAATGCTTTTTGCATATTCGGGAATCGGAATTGGTGGCGAATTTCTTGCCGTTTTAATTAACGTGCATAACGTTTTGCCGTGATAATTTATTACTCGCTCATTAAGCCCGCGAATTTTTGATAATGCCTCGTTGTTTTCAGGTTGTAATTTCGCAAAATCAAGCACTTGTTCGTCACGCAATAACCAATTTTTGGGACGATTTTCTTTTTGCGCTGTCACTTCGCGCCATTGCGAAATCACTTGAATAATCGACAATTGTTTGCCCGTTAATTTATTTTTTCCTTTGATACGCAACCAAGCATTTTCTGGCGTGACTTCATATTGTTCGACATTTTCTAACGCGGCAAAATCATCACCCAGCCAATCAATTCGCCTCAAATCTGTTAATTGTTTGACCATTTTTTGATAAATTTTACACAAATAAATCACATCGTCGGCGGCATACTGAATTTCGTCACGACTCAATGGACGCGCACTCCAATCGGCGCGGGTGTGTGCTTTATTCAAATTGATGTTGAGAAAACTCGATACTAATGCGCCATAACCTGTACTTTCAGGAAAACCTAATAATGGAGCGGCAATTTGCGTATCAAAAATCGGGGTGGGTAATTTTCCCGTGAGCTGATAAAAAATTTCTAAATCCTGACGGCAAGAATGAAACACTTTTGTAACGGTTGGATTGTAAATCGCGTTGAAAAGTTGACCCAAATTCGGCAACGTAATGGGATCAACGCACGCCACCCATTCGGGAGTCGCTAATTGCAATAAACAGAATTGCGGATAATAGGTTTTTTCGCGCAAAAATTCGGTATCAATTGCAATCCAAGGCGCGTTTTCAATGCGTTGGCACAAGTCGTTGAGTTGCTCAGGTTTGTTAATGTATTCGATATTTTTCATGAAAAAGAACGTTAATGAATTTGAAAAAAACCATAAAAGAAATGTTCATATTTTTGCTGAAATTCACCACACATTTTTGTCAGCGATTTTTAATTATCGCCCGTGTCGAAAAATAACTTAAATACCGTTCCTTCGTCTAATTTTGAATCGACAACAATGTGTCCGCCTGCTTGATGTACCACACCGCTCACAACTGAAAGTCCTAATCCTACGCCGTCACCAACAGGTTTTGTGGTGAAAAACGGGTCAAATACTTTCAATACCGTTTCAGCATTCATTCCACAACCATTATCAGCGACGCTTAATTTAATATGTGAATCGCCAACAATTACATTGCCACAGGCTGTACAGTTCGATTCTACTGATTGAGTAATTTGCAATGAAATTTCTACACAGCCATCTGGCACATTTTTGATAGCGTAATGTGCATTATTTATTAAATTAGTTACGATTTGACTTAACGCTGTCGAATCTATTTCGATAGATTCTGCACAGGTTGTTGACACGGTTAATGTCGTTTTTGCATTATCCGCTGCATCTAGCATTGACAAAACATCATTGATAACCTTAACCGTCGGTTTAACATCAATCTTTTTTCTTTCGCTCAAATTATGCTGATTGCAATAAACAAGCATTTTTTGAATTAAATGCGCCGCTTTTTTAACGCCTTTTTCAACCGCCGATAAATTTTGACCTAAATCGTCTTTGCAATTGTCATCTTGAATATCTTCAATAATCATTTTACTGATTTCGGTATAACCACTAATTACGCCTAAAATGTTATTAAATTCGTGTGCAACCCCAGCGGTAAGTTGTCCCATGCTGCTTATTTTCTGCATATACATCAACTGATTACGAAGTTTTGCAGCGGCTTCGCGCTGTTTGTCCTGCACCATCTTAATCGCTAAATGTCTTTTAATTCGCGCTAACGTGACCTCGGCTTGAATCGGTTTGGTAATGTAATCCACTGCCCCCAGTGTAAAACCAGAAATTTCGTCATCGACTTCATTTTTGGCAGTCAGAAAAATAATCGGAATATCCGCTGTTTTCGGGTCGGCTTTCAAAAGTTCACAGACTTCATAACCATCCATTTCTGGCATCATAATATCTAAAAGAATTAAATCAGGTGGTGAATTTGAACGCGCGATTTTTAAACCTTTTTCACCCCGATTCGCTACTTTGACGGTATATTTGTCTTCGAGTAAATTACTCATGATGACGAGGTTATCGGGCGTATCATCAATGACGAGGATGGTTGCTTTATCGGTAGAATCTTTAGTTAAAGACATTGTTTTTTTCCAAATAATTTTGTTATTTTTCTGTGGTTGTTAAATTTCAAGTTCCGCAATGCGTTCTTCGAGAAACGTCAGTGCGTCATCTAAATCAAATTGTTTTACAGCGCGGTCTATTTTCGAAAAAATTTTCGCACCTAAAATAAAACTCAGCAAATCGATATTATCTTCAATAAGCGCACCTGATTTGCTGCTGTCATCGGCGAGTAATTGTTTTAACTGTTTAATCACTTCGGGAGCTTTGCTTGTATCAACGGTTTTGGCAATATGCGCTGCCTCAGCGGGCAAGCCCTTTTTTATTTTGGTAATCATGTCGTTAAACATTTCTGAAAATGCGCTAAGTTTAACGTCAATGTTGTGAATGTCACCATTACGAATCATATTTTCTAATTCGCCTGCCATATTTTGTAAAATTATCGCACCGACATTACCGCTCATGCCCTTAATCGTGTGAGCAATACGCTCTGCGGTTGAATAATCACCCGCGCTTAATGCGGTTCTAATTTCGTCCACCGTTGTGTCTTGGCTGCCGATATATTTGCGTAATATATTCAAATACAATTTTCTATTGCCCAACACCCGCTGCAAACCCAGTTCCACATCAAGATTTTCAATAACCAATAAATCATTTAAATTGATGTCTGGTGCAGATTGTTCAACGTCGGGGTTTGTTTGTTTAGATTCAATTATTTCGCCGATTTCGCCAATACCTTCACGCGGTTTAATCCATGTGAGCAATGCAAAAAATAATTCTTCGGGATCAATGGGTTTTGAAATATGGTCTTGCATTCCAACTTTTAAACATTTTTCTTTGTCTTCAGACATTGCATTGGCTGTCATGGCAATAATTGGCATGGCATCTAAAGCCGTATTTTTGCGAATTTCAGCAGTCGCTGTTACGCCGTCCATCACAGGCATTTGCATATCCATCAACACAATGTCGTAATGTTTTATACCAACCATATCAACGGCTTCTTGACCATTATTCGCAATGTCTAAATCAAAATGCCCAAATTCTAATAAACCTGATGCAACTTCTTGATTAAGTTCATTATCTTCTGTTAACAAAATAGCGGCACCTTTAATCGTCGTTAAATTTTCTATCAAATTTGAGGCATTACGTTTTGTATTCTGTTCCTGTTGTTTAACGTCTTCGCCTCTGAAAGCTCGCATGATGGAATTGAGCAATGTGGAAGCATTCACGGGTTTTGTCAAAATACATTCCACACCGACTTTTGTCGCCTCATCTAGGACATCATCACGCCCGTAAGCCGTCACCATAACGATTTTTGGAATGACATCCATTTCAAGTAAATGAATGTTACGCGCCGTTTCCAACCCGTTCATTTCAGGCATTTTCCAATCGATAAAGACAATGTCGAAAGGCTTACGATTTTTTATCGCCTGCTCAATTTCTTGTATGGCTTTTTTGCCTGATTCTGCTTGCGTCACAAGAAAAGACATTTGGTTTAATTGTTCAGTCAATACTTGACGCGCGGTTAAATTATCATCAACAACAAGTGCTTTATAACCTCGCAAATCCATTGTTGATTTTTGAACACTTTCACCATCTTTAATGCGGTTTAGTCTTGCGGTGAACCAAAACGAACTGCCTTTTCCGACTTCACTTTCAACGCCAACTTCACCGCCCATTAACTGTGCAAGTTGTTTTGAAATCGCCAATCCTAAACCTGTGCCGCCATATTTACGGCTCGTTGACGTATCGGCCTGCTGAAAAGATTGAAATAAACGTCCTTTTTGTTCTTCTGTTAAGCCAATGCCTGTATCACGCACGCCGAAATGTACCAAAACATTTTCCGCATTATTTTCTTTAAGATTAACTTCAATGACGATTTCGCCTTTCTCTGTGAATTTCACGGCGTTATTGGCGTAGTTAATCAAGATTTGCCCTAAACGTAATGGATCACCCATTAAATGGCGTGGCACGTCAGGCGATACATCAAAAATGAGTTCTAAATCTTTGTCGTTCGCTTTTTCAGCAATTAAATTAGTGACATTAGTTAGGACTTTATCCATGAAGAAATCAATCGATTCAATGGTTAATTTTCCTGCGTCGATTTTAGAAAAATCCAAAATGTCGTTAATAATACCGAGTAAATGTTGGCTTGAACTGTTGATTTTTTTGATGTAATTCAACTGTCGGGTCGTTAAATCCGTTTTCATCATTAAATACGACATACCAATCACCGCATTCATTGGCGTGCGAATTTCATGACTCATGTTAGCAAGAAAATCACTTTTGGCTTGTCCCGCTTCTTCAGCGAGTTCTTTGGCGAGTTGGAGTTTTTTCTCGGCGTTTTTTGATTCGGTTATATCTTGAATTACGCCGTACATTTCAACGAAATTATTATCGGCATCGCGTATGACGTTACCGATTGCATGAACCCAAATCACTTTGCTGTCGATTGGGCGCATATATGGGTAAATGTTGTCATAAAACGGCACCGTTCCCGCAACGGCAGCATCGAAATTTTCTTGTACACGCTGGGCAATTTCTTTATCAATAACGCTGATATGGGATAACCAATCTGTGTCATGCGTATTTTCTGGGTCTCCCAAGATAGTTGCTGTTCGATCAGAGGCTATATAACGAAAACCTTTTTTAGTTAAAGTCGTTTGCCAATAACCTGAGCGCGTTAAATCTAACGCGGTTTCTGAAAGGAATTGGTCGCGTTGTATTTGTTGTTCAATGGCTTTTCGTTTCGAAATGTCACGCACCGAAACACAAATACAAATGCCTTTGCCATCCAGCGCGGGCAATTTCGATAATCCTAAATCAACAGGAAATTCTGAACCATCTTTACGCACGCCGTGTAATGTTATGGAACCCATGCCCATTTGACGACTTTCACTGTCTTTGCTGGCAGAATTTGATTGAACATAACTGTCACGGTGTTTGTGATGTCCACCACGCGCCCCTTGTGGAACTAAAACTTCAACAGGTTTTCCGACCAATTCATCGATTTGATAGCCAAAGATATTGGCGATTTTGGGATTCACTAGCACAATTACACCGTGTTCATCGGCAATCAATAAACCATCAGGCGAGGAATTCACAATGCTGCGATACCAACGTTCAGTGGCTTTAATTTGAACTTGCTTCGCTTCCATTTCAATGGATTGCTGTTTCATGATGGCGGCTTGTTTTTGCGTTTCTTCTAACAAGCGTTGCGTGTGAAGCGTACGCTCCATCATTTCAAAATTCATCGCGAGTAATGGCAGAATTTCTTCTAAAAGCGCAATTTGCCGCGCATTAAACGTACAAAATGACGCTAATTCAATGACACCAACCAGACAATCTATGTGCATGATTGGCGTGATTAGCAAACATCGGGGTGACGCATCACCTAGCGCAGAATTGATTTTGGCGTAGTTGCTTGGCACATCGGCAATCATAATTTGCCGTTTTTCTTTCGCGCATTGTCCGACTAATCCTTCACCGATTTCGAGTTGATAATTCGCCTTTTTTTTATTTACTTTCAGACCATAACCACCAATTAAAGTCAGTTTTTCGTTTTCTTCCAGCATATAAAACGCGCCTTGTCCGATATTCAACGGTGTTGCGATTTCAGAAAGAAGCGTTTGCGCTAAATCAGCAAAGGTTTTTGTTTGATAAATCGAGGTCGTAATTTGAGTTACTTGGGATTTAATCCAATTTTGTTCTTCAAGACGCGCAAGCGTGCTTTCAAATTCGCTTTGTAATTGTTCAAACAATTTTGAAAGCATTTTAGAAACATTTTTTTCATCAGTAGATTGCGTCTGTTGCATAGAAAAATCCTTTAAAACAGGGGGTTATGATTTGTATTCATCCATATTCATTCTCAAAAACAACGCGCGAATGAAAATAATTGGCGCATTGTACTATGTCATTATTACCCTATAACGGATTTAATTATCATGCCAACGGGTGTTACGCAGGCTGTAGTCGTTAATTCTTTGTTATCGACGTGTGACATCGGCAACCACAATCAATTTGGTTTAGCTGCACTAAAAGCGTCCTCCATGTTTTTATGATTGCACCATAACAATGCGAAAAAGCATAACCTTCCTGTGTTTAAACAAATAAAGCCACATGAAATCAATGGTTTTTAATACTGGCACAACCATTGCAAAACGCATTTTGAACAGCATTTTAATTTGCCTTTGAGATTCACAGGAAACGCATCAAATTGTCACCTTTTACGAAGAAATTCTCCCCGCGCGACGATGTGCATTTGTCGGAATTTTTCACTGGAAAAACGGCATCACGATTCATTGCAGTAATGGTTGCGAAGACACCATGAACATTCCAGATTTGTAAAAAATATCCCTGCTTGTTTGTGTGTGACAGATTTTTGTAAAGCTCCAGTCGTGTTATTAAAGTCCGTTTGCTAGACTGAAATAATTACAAAACGCACACGGGAGAATTTTGATGGATGAAGTTATTTTTTTAGGCAGCGCGTATTTTATTGGATTACTCGCTAACCGTTTGTTTCTGCCACCTTTAGTGGGTTATTTGTTAGCGGGATACGTTTTAAATTTTTTTGAAATTGCCACCTCGCCGACGCTTAATCATCTTGCTGATGTAGGCATTGAATTATTACTTTTTACCGTTGGTTTAAAAATAAAACCCCGTTCACTTGTAAAACGTGAGGTTCTCAGTGTAGGTGGGTTGCATTTAACGATTGTCACAGGTATTTCCGTCGCTTTTTTTCTTTGGCAAGGCGGACATCTAACGGGCGGTTTGATATTGGGCGCGAGCTTGGCATTTTCGAGTACCGTGTTAGCGATTAAGGTTCTTGAAGATAATAACGAGTTATCAACACTGCACGGACGCGACGTGTTAAGTATTTTGATTTTGCAGGACATTATTGCGATTGGATTATTAGCCGTGGCAAATGGAAAAACGCCAAATCCGTGGGCATTTGGATTGCTAGCGTTACCGTTAATTCGCCCCTTAGCGCATCGATTATTATCCGCCACTCACAGCGATGATTTGCGTTTATTACTGGGTGTATTTTTTGCCTTGGCGGGAAGTGCCATTGCAAATCATGTCGGTATTTCAGCAGATATTGGCGCGTTGTTAATGGGGATTACGTTGGCATCACATACCAAAACAGAAGATATTGCCAACAAGTTGTGGGGGCTGAAAGAAATTTTATTGGTCGCCTTTTTTATTCAAATCGGTTTGAGCGAATTGCCCAGTTTGGAACAAATCCAAGATGCTATTTTTCTGCTGTTAATGTTGCCATTGCAAGGCGCATTATTTTTTATGTTATTCGTATTTTTTGGATTACGCGCTCGAACGGCATTTATTTCCTCTTTGGCGTTAATGACATACAGCGAATTTGCTTTGATTACGACTGAAGCAGTGGTGGAAGCAGATTTATTATCCTCACAATGGCAAGCGACAATTAGTTTGGCGGTGGCGGCTTCATTGGCAATTGCGGCACCTTTAAATCGTTTTTCACATCGACTCTTTTCGGTTTTAGAACCTTTTTTAATTCGATTTGAACGAAAAGGCAAACACCCAGACCGTCTACCCGACAGCATTGGTGTTGCAGAATGGCTTATTTTTGGCATGGGACGAATGGGAACGTCTGCATATTTGGCGTTACACGAAAAAGAACAACGTGTGGTGGGATTTGATGCCGATCCCACCATTTTAGAAAAATTGCTCGCTGATGGGCGACGGGTTGTCTACGGTGACGCGGAAGATGTTGAATTATTAAACGGATTACGACTTGACCATGTGAAAGGCATTCTTTTAACGATGCCTGATTTTGAAGCCCGTCGTGCCGCCACGTTTCGATTAAGAAAACGGGGGTTTAACGGTCACATTGGGACAATTTGCTATTTCACTGAAGAACAAGCCGCTTTGGAATTATCGGGGGCGGATTTTATTATTCATCCTCTCACGCAAGCAGGTTCACATTTGGCAAAAAAAATGTTTTTCGCTTGATTGAAGCATTTTTATATTCGGCAGCAGGTAAAACAGATGAAACAAAGATTAGTTGTCATTGGCAACGGTATGGCGGGAATGCGAACAATTGAAGAATTATTGAGCGCGTCGCCCGACCAATATGAAATCACGGTTTTTGGCGCAGAACCTTACGGCAACTACAATCGCATCATGTTGTCAGCGGTGTTAGCGGGCGATAAAACCGTTGAAGACATTGTCATTAACCCACGCCAATGGTACGTCGATAATAAAATCAAATTACACGCGGGCGAGAAAAAAGCTGTGGCGCGTATCGAACGCGGTTACAAAAAAGTGATTGCCATTGACGGCACCACCGCAAGTTACGACCGATTGTTAATTGCCACAGGTTCAAAAGCGATTTTGCCAAAAGTGGAAGGTAACAATTTAGACGGAGTGATTAGTTTTCGAGACATTTTGGACGTAAATAAAATGCTCGATTACAGCCGCACGCACAAAAAAGCGGTGATTTTGGGTGGTGGATTATTGGGTTTAGAAGCGGCGAATTGTTTGGCATTGCGCGGCATGAAAGTCATGGTTGTTCACAGCAACGAAATTTTACTTAATCGCCAATTGGATAAAACGGCGGCGAAGTTATTACAAACCGAACTCGAACAACGCGGCATCGTATTCAAAATGTCGGCAAAATTACAAAAGCTCGTCGGCAATGAAAATAAACACATTATTTCGGCACATTTTGAAGACGGAAGTGCGTTAGCGTGTGATTTATTTATTACCGCAATTGGCGTTGAACCGAATATGACCTTAGCAAAAGAAGCGGGTTTATATTGTGAACGCGGAATTGTGGTAAATGACACGTTGCAAAGTTATGACCCCAGTATTTACGCGGTCGGTGAGTGCATTCAACATCGTGGCGCGACGTTTGGATCAATCGCGCCACTATTTGAACAAGCGAAAGTGTGTGCAAATCATCTCAGCGCACACGGCGTGGCGGAATACATCACTTTGCCAACCGCAACAAAGTTGAAAGTAACGGGGATTCAATTGTTTTCAGTCGGTGATTTTGTCGGTGACGAAGAAAGTGAAAGTATTACCTTTTCTGACCCAGCATTGGGCATTTACAAAAAATTAGTCTTAAAGGCGAATCAGTTGACGGGCGCGGTTTTATACGGCGACATAGCAGATAGCATTTGGTATCAAGAGTTACTTGAAAATAAAACCGACTTATCGAAATGGCGCGACCAACTTATTTTTGGAAAAACATTTTGCCAAAGTTAACGTTCGATGCTGATGAAGCCGCTTGAATCCTTTATGATGACAGCATCATAATCAAAAAAAAAATCTGTCCTAATCCATGTTTTCAGTTACGCAAACGCACCTCTTTGAAGAAATTATTAAAAAATCCCGTTTTATCGGCATCCTTAAACCTTGTGAGAACGAGCAAGACGTTTTACATGAATTGAAAATACAACACACGGCGCATCCACACGCCAATCACATTGTTTTTGCTTATCGTTTAAAAACAGAAAATGGCATTGTTTATCGTTTTCACGATGCGGGTGAACCTTCTGGCACGGCTGGAAAACCCATTTTTCAACATTTAGAAGGCAAAAACATTATTAACGCGCTTATCATTGTCATTCGATATTTTGGTGGTGTGAAATTAGGGGCAGGGGGGTTAACACGCGCTTACGGCAACACGGCAAAACAAGTGATTGATAGTGCAACGTTACAAGAATTTATTGAAATGGTGACGCTAACTTTCACACTCGATTATGACCAATTTCAGTTTTTTGAGTACGCATTAAAAAAAGTTGATGGACAAATTATTGAGCAAAGTTTCGCAGGACAAATTCAATTAACGATTAAATTGCCCGCTGAAAAAGTTGAACAATTACAAAATCAATTTTCTGTTTTTTAACGCATCGCTTTGCTTTTCAAAAGGACGCGGCGTGAGTTGGCGATTTCAGTACCCGAACCTGAGAATACGCGGATAAAAATAGCGTTTAACCCACATTGAGCGGGGTGGAATGTTGATTTTTTCAATTTAAATTATCTTAAT